>CAXREU010000150.1:0-6748 GCA_964229715.1 Halobacterium sp. | reverse complement strand
CGCGGAGTACGCGGACGCCGAAGTCGGACGCTGGCAGGCCGCCAGCGAGACCCTCGAATCCGTCGACTTCGCGGACGAAGTCGGCGCGCTCCCGACCCGCGGCTGGCAGTCGGGGACGTTCGACGGCGCCGACGACGTCGGCATCGAGGCCGTCCGCGAGGCCAGCGTCGGGCGAGAGCGACCGGGCGAGGCCGTGCCGGGCGGGTTCCGCGTGCCCGACGGCGACGGCGAGACGGTGCCACGGGGCGCGGCGTCTATCACACTGGGTGCCGGCCTCGGCATCAGCGACTTCGACGCGGTCGCGGAATTAGGTGGGCTCTGCGACCGCCTCGGCGTGGACGTCATCAGTGCGGGGAGCGCGGTCGCGTTCGCCGCCCGGGCGAGCGAGCGCGGCGTCCTCGACAGGGACGTCGACTTCGGGGACCCTGAGGGCGCTCGCGCGCTCATCCGCGAGGTCGCCACCCGAGAGACGGACCTCGGTGACGTGCTCGCGGACGGCGTCGTCGCGGCCGCCGACCGGCTCGGCTTCGACCAGCTGATTCCCGCGGTGAAGGCGATGGAACTGCCGACGTACGACCCGCGAGCGGCGCCCGCGATGGCGTTGGCGTACGCGACGAGCGACCGCGGCGCGTGCCACCGGCGCGCCCGTCCCATCGAGGAGGCCGCGGTCGCCGCGGAGTCGTGGAGCGACGCGGACCGCGTGCGAGCGGTCGTCAGCGAGCAGAACGCCCGGAGCGCGCGCTGGTGTCTGGTCGCCGACGACTTCGCGGGCGAGGCGGCACCCGAACAGGGCGCGCGCTGGCTGCGCGCGGTCGGCGTGGACGCCACGGCGGAGTCGCTGGCAGACCTCGGCGAACGCGCGTGGAACCTCACGCGGCTGTTCAACGTCCGCGAGGGCCACGACCGGCAAGACGACGCGCTCCCCGAGGCGATGACCGTCCCGCTTCCGGACGGTCCCGCGGAAGGCGCGGCCGTCGACCGGGAGCGGTTCGACGCGATGCTGGACGCGTACTACGACGCCCGCGGCTGGGACAGCAAGGGCGTCCCGACCGAGGCGACGCTCGACCGACTCGACTTGACGGAGGTTACACAGTGACAGAACGAATCGACCTAGACGACGTCGAGGTGGAGACTGACGAAGACGAGGGCAACGACGGCGCCTGGCTGTGGCGCGAGGACGCGTCCGACGACATCGACGGCGACGTCGGTGGCACGGCTGCCGACGGCAGTCGCGACAGCGAGGCGCCGGCAGCCGACGAGCCCGAGGAGTCGTCCGGCGACTCGCAGGGCGACCGCATCCCGCACGTCCCCTACGAGTCCTCGAACAGCCCCGCGGGCATCCCGAAAGAGCACGGTGGCTTGGGCGGTGGTGCGGGCCCCGCAGAGGACCGCGCGGAAGCCCCGGAAGCGAGCGGGCCGCACGGCGGCGGCGTCGACGAGATGGCGACCGCGTACACGTACGAGGCCGTCCAGCGCCTCGCCGACCCGCGCATCGCGCTCGCGGAGACGAACGAGTGGTCCGACTGGGTCGGGCTGGTCGGCGACGTGCCGGCGCACGCCATCAACTCGTTCCTGCGCGAGCACCAGCTCGACATCGACTTCTTCAACGGCTCCGGGGACGGCCCCGCCGAGCGGCTCGCAGCCATCGGCGAGCATTCGATGTTCTACTCCGAGCGGATGGTCGTCGTCGGCACCGAGGGCGAGGAGTGGATTGCCGAGGACGCCGGCTGGGAGTTCGTCGACCTCGCCGACGCCGCGGAGAGCGCCGGCTGGGAGCTGGACGACTGAGCAGCGGGCGTCGACGCCGGTTCCGAGGGGGAATGATTTTTTACGCGAGAGCCCGTCCGCACGGACATGAGTCTTAGAGAGGCAATCGACCAGACCGGGTGGCTCCCCGTCGCGGTGCTGTTGGCCCTGCTGTGGACCGTCGTCACGGCGCTCAACGTGGTGAACCTCACGCAGGCGTACTCGGGCGTCACTGGCCCCTACGTCGGGCAGACGTTCGTCGGCGGCGCGCTCGGGCTGCTCGTCCTGCTCGGGTTCGGCGCGGCCGTCGTCTACGTCTACGGCGAGGCCGGCGAGACCGAGCCCACGCCCGAGTCGTTCCCGCCGCAATGATGTACGAATGCTCGCAGTGCGAGAACATGACCCGCATGCCGGGCTGCGAGACGAACGCGACGACGCGTCAGTGCCCGGTCTGTGAGGAAGTGACGACGTGGCAGGTCGCCTTCGAGGGCGAGGGGTTGAGCTTCTGATGCAGTTCGAAGCCAGCGACCGCCTCGTCGCGGCGGCCGACGAGTGGGCCGAGAAGCGCATGAGCGACCGCGAGGACGCGCTCGAGACGAAAGTCGAACAAGCACTCCTGGAAGTCGAACATCTCGTCTCCGGCGAGCAGGACGTCGAATTCGACGTCGACGAGCGGACGGTCACCTACGAGCCGACCGACGAGCTCGCGGCGTTCCTCGACCAGCAGGCCGAATCAGTGGGTATCGACCCCGCTGACGTGTTGGCGATGCACGCCGAGCTGTTCGCGACGGTGTTCCTCGACAACTACGACCAAGAGGAGCGCCCGCCGAACGCGCCGCCAACCGAGTAGGCGACCGCAACGTTTTCTACGCCCCCCGCCCTACGCCATAGCATGGCACACAAAGAGTCCGGCTGGAAACCGAAGGGCCGCGCGATGCAGTACAAAGGCGAGGACGTCACGGACCACGCCGTCGCCCCCGGCGAAATCAACGACGCCGAGAAGAACCCCGGCGACGACGAGTAATCCTTTCTACGCGACGAGGTCGCGTTCGAACTCCACGAACCCGCGGAGCACGTGGACCGCGGCGAGGTAGAACGGCTCGTCAGTGGCCTCCACGACGTCGTCGAGGTAGGCGTCCAGCCACGTCGAGAGGTGTTCGTCGAGGAACACGCGCTCGAAACCGACGGCTTCCTCCTCGCCGGCCTGCTGGCGGCGCAGCAGGTTCCGGAGGAACAGAAGTTCGACGCCGACGTAGTCGGCTTCCTCGCTGACCGACTCGGGCACCTTCCAGCCGGCGGCGCTGTAGCTGGCGTCGACTTCCGCCAGCCCCGACGAGAGGAAGTCCGTGTCCTCGCGGTAGTACGTCTCGTGGGGCTGGACCGGCGGTCGCGGCCCGACGAACAGCCGCGTGAACTCCTTGGCGAGCTCGTCGACGACCTGATCGGTGTCGCGGCCCTCGTTCGCCTCGACGAACTCGTGGAGGTACTCGAAGCCCTCGTCGAGGTCGTCGTTGATGGAGTCGGCGGGCGTGTCGAGGCCGCCGTCGAGGAGCCGTTCGACGAACGCCTCCTCGGGGGTGTCGTAGAGTGCGTCGACGAGGTAGTCGACGAGTTCGAGTCGCGCGTCGTAGAGTGCCTGCTGGTCCAAGCTCATGGTTATCTGTCGTAGACGAGTTGCGCACGGCAGTCGCCGCAGTACTCGAAGACGTCGCCGTCGGCGTCGGGCGCGATGCCCGCGACGACGTCCCCGACTTCGTCGCTAATCTTCTGGGCGGACGCCTCGCTGGTGAACGGCTTGCCGCAGCGACGGCACTCCCGCATCTCGCCGTCCGCGACGGTCGTCCACGCGTCGCCGTCGTTGTTCTCGGGGAGCAGGCCGAGTTCGAGGCCGCCGTCCACGCGGATGGCGTCCTCCATACAGCCCTCCTCGCAGAGCCCGCAGTTCACGCAGCGCTCGTGGTCGAACTCCAGGCCGGCCTCCTCGCGGCGGAGCGCGTCCGTCGGGCAGAGGTTCGAACACGTCGGCGTGAACGTGCAGTCCTCGTTGACTTCGACGCGGCCGAACGACTCCAGCCCGCGGACGACGTCCCGCGGGTCGGTATGTGGGACGATGGCGCGCACGCTCTCCAGGCCCCACTCGTGGGTGTTGAACGCGGGGTTCGCGGTGGACGCGTCGGCGACGCCGGTGGCCTCGTGGCCGGTCGGCACCGGTGAGGGGTCCAGGCCGAGTTCGACGAACCGGCTGACGTCCTCGACGAACGCCTCCGGCTCGCCGGGTTCGGGCGCGAAGAACGCGGTGCGCTTGCCGAGCCCGAGGTCCTCAGTCGCCTGGTTCATGCGCGTCACGAGTTCGGCCTTCGGGTCCGGGCCGGAGTGCAGGCAGTCGCCACCACAGCCGACGATGGCGACGCCGTCCGCGCCCGCAGCGAGCGCGTGGAGGACGTGGGCCTCGCCGACGGTGTCCGCGCAGGGCACCTCGACGGGGAGCAGCGGCGGATACTCGATGCCGTCCTGCTGGCGGGCGTACCGGCCGAAGTCGTCGAGCGCGCGGGCGGCGCGCTCGTCGCAGACGAACGCCACGACGCCGGTCTCGATGCCCTCGTCCGAGGAGAGCAGGCCGGAGTCGTCGGTCTCGACGAGCATCGACTCGACCTCGCGGGCGATGCGCTCGTTCGAGGGTTCGCGGGCGCGCACTGCGCCGGTCGGGCACGCACTCGTACACGCGCCACAGCCCTCGCAGGCCACTTCGTCGAACTCCACGCTGTCGATTGTGGGGCGGGAGACCGCGCCGTGCGGGCAGGCGTCCGAACAGACCGTACAGCCCTGCTGGCTGGACCCGCCCGCGGCACAGACGTCCATCTCCACGTCGAGGAACTGCGGCTTCTCGATGCCACCGATGAGGTCCTGGACGGCCGCGACCGTCGCGGCGTCGACGGGACCGGTGTAGAAGCCCATGCGGCCGCCGCGGGTCGCCCGCGACGCGTCCGGGTAGATGACCTGGTCGGCCTCGATGGTGCGCTCCTCGGGGTGGATGGCGTCCGTGGGACAGCAGTCAACCCAGTCGCCGTTCGGCGCGCCCGGCAGCACGTCGACGGGCTTGCTCGTGACGTACTCGTCGGGTCCCTGCTTGACGCACTCCATGCAGTCGATGCAGTCCTCGGGGACGCCGGCCTGCACCTGCAGTTCGAACTCGCCGGAGACGCCGTCGACGTCCGTGACGCGGCCGCGAGCGACGGTGACGTCGCGGAGGTCGTAGTCGGCGTCGGCGAAGTCCTTCCCGTCCGCGAGGAGTGTGACGTCCGCCGAATCCGAGAGCGCCTCGGCGGCCTCGGGGTCGCCGACGACCACGACGTCGTCGCCGGCCTCTCGAGAGACCGACCGCGACGGCGCCTCCTCGCGGAGGCCGGCGTACGCGGCGTTGATTTTCCGCGCGACGAGGTCCGTCGCGTCAGCCTCGTCGTGGACCCACGCGCCGCGCTCGCGGTGGTTGACGAACGAGATTGCCTCCGGGTGGAGCCCGGCATCGTCGAGCACTGTCCGATACCGTTGCTTGCAACTGTCGCTTTCGGCCGTGACTATCAGGTGGTCGAGGTCGTACTCCTCGACGACGTGTCGGACTTTCGGGAGCCCCTCCGTACAGAGTTGCGACCCGCTCGCGACGACGTCGACGTCACGGACGCCCTCCCGGACGCCCTCGAGGTCGAGGTCGACCGCACCACCGCAGCCACAGACGAACGCCCCGACGTTCATTCACTCTCCGTTACGTGCGCCCACCGAAAGAGGTTGCGGCTGACCACCGCGAAGAACCGGCAGGACCCACTTCCTTCCGGGAATTTCGAGGACAGAATGGCGGTCCCAGGCAGGAACACTAAAGTGGCTCCTCCCTCATTAATCGTGTTACACGGTGACAGGCTCTAAACCATGAGTACACAACCGGTCTCTCTGGACCTAGACCGCCGCTCGTTCATGAAGGCGAGCGCCCTCGCGGGCGGCATCGCCCTCGGCGGCGGGATAACCGGCCAGACGCTCGCTCAGGACGGCGAAAGCGGTGGCGCCGACATCTCCGGCGACGATTCGACGCTCACCAAGACCATCTGTAACTTCTGCGCGGTTGGATGTGGGTTCCGCGGAGAACGTGAAGGTGACGCTTTCGTCGGCCAGGAGCCCTGGGAGGAGAACCCGATTAACAACGGGTCGCTCTGCTCGAAGGGAGCTGCCATCTACGGCAGCGAACACTCCGAGCGGCGTCTGAAACACCCGATGCGGAAGGAAGGCGGCGAGTGGAAGAAGATTACGTGGGACGAGGCGTACTCCCACATCACCGAGGAGCTCGAGCGAATCTGGGACGAGTACGGCCGCGACAGCCTGATGTTCCTCGGGAGTGCCCACCACTGCAACGAGGAGGCGTACGCGTCGCGTAAGCTCGCCTCGTTCATGGGCACGAACAACATCGACCACCAGGCCCGTATCTGCCACTCCACGACCGTCACTGGCCTCGCGAACACGTGGGGCTACGGGGCGATGACGAACACGGTCAACGACTACCGGAACTTCGACCTCAATATCATCATCGGGCAGAACCCCGCGGAAGCCCACCCCATCGCGATGCAGCACATCCTCGAGGGACAGGCCCGCGGCGGCACGGTCGTCTCCGTGGACCCCCGGTACACGAAGACGTCCGCTCACGCGGACGACTTCTACCGGCTGCGCCCCGGGACGGACGTCGCGCTGATGATGGGGCTCATTCGGTACCTCCGCGAGCAGGGCGAACTCGACGACGAGATGCTCGAGGACCGCGTGCAGGGGTGGCCGGACGTCGACGGCGAACTCGACGACTACGACCCCGAGACCGTCGAGGAGATTACCTGGATTAGCGCGGACCGCATCCGGGAGCTCGGCGACCTCATCACGGCCAAGGGGGTGACCAAAGAGCAGGGGATCGAGGCCCTGCCCTCGATCGCCAACCGGAGCTCGCAGCGCGACTTTGAGCTCGTTGGCTCGC
>CAXREU010000149.1:0-36520 GCA_964229715.1 Halobacterium sp. | reverse complement strand
TGTCCCTTCCGGCGTGACCGCCCCGGGAGCCCGCACGTTCTTGTCGCCCGCGGGCGAACAGTCGGGTATGTCTGACTCTCGGGTCGTGGTCGTCGGCGGCGGGCTCGCCGGGCTCACGGCGGCGCGCCACCTCGCCGCGGACGGCTTCGACGTGGCGCTGTTCGAGCGCGACGAGGACGTCGGCGGGCGCGTGCGCTCGCGGCGCGGCGACGGCTACATTTTCGACCGCGGCTTCCAGGTGTTGTTCACCGCGTACCCCGCGGCGCGGCGGGAACTGGACTTCGCCGCGCTGGACCTGCGCGCGTTCTCGGCGGGCGCGACTATCTGCCGGGGCGACCAGCGCTCCGTGCTCGCGGACCCCCTGCGGGAGCCCAGTGCGCTCACGCAGACGCTGTTCAACGCCGAGATTTCGACGATGGACAAACTCCGCACGCTCCGACTGCGCGCGGACCTCAGAGCGAAGTCCGTCGAGGAAATCTTCGCGGAACCCGACGCAACCATCGAGCAGCACCTCTACACGTACGGGTTCTCCGAGCGATACGTCGAGCGGTTCGTGCGGCCGTTCTACGGCGGTATCACGCTCGACCGCGACCTCGACACCTCCAAGCGCGTCTTCGAGTTCACGTTCAAGATGCTCTCGGAGGGGAAGACAGTCGTGCCGGCGGGCGGGATGGGCAAACTCTCCAGCCAGTTGGCGAACCGCGCAATCACGCAGGACGCGCGAATCGTCACGGAGACGCCAGTCGAGGGAATCGCCCCCGGTGATGCCGCGGTCGACGTCCGGATTCCCGGCGAGACCGTCGAGGCGGACGCGGTCGTGGTCGCCGCGGACCCGAAGTCCAGCCGCGAACTCACGGGCATCGACGCAATTCCAACCGACGGCCGCGGCTGCGTCACCCAGTACTTCGCAGTCCCGTCTGGCCACCCGCTCGCGGACAGCGACCGCATCCACCTGAACGCGGGTGGCGAGGTACCGACGACGGTCGCGCCGCTGTCCGGCGTCGCCTCCGAGTACGCACCCGACGACCGGGCGCTCGTCGCCGCGACGACGGTCGGCCACGAGGACGCCGGCGACGACGTCCGCATCGAGTCCGACGGCGACCTCGAAACCCGGACGCGAGAGGTGCTCTCGGAGTGGTACCCGGCAGCGTCGCTGGGCGACTTCGAGTTGCTGCGCACCGACCGCCTCCCGTTCGCGCAGTTCGCACAGCCGCCGGGCGTCCACGAGGACCTCCCGGACGTCCGCGCGCCCGACGGCGCGGTCTACCTCGCGGGCGACTACACCCACGACTCCTCCATCAACGGCGCATTAGCGAGCGGAAGAGCGGCAGCCGACGCGGTCAGCGCGGACTTACAGTAGGCCGCGTAGGTCACCGAGCGCGGGGAACGCCAGCGTCTCCCCCTCGCTGACGACGACCGGCCGGAAGCCGTCCGGGTCCGAGAGCATCGAGGAGAGCGAGTCGTCGCGCCGGAGTCCGTTCACGAGCGTCCCCGGCGCGAGGCGCGTGAACGCCGGCAGCACGACGACGTCGCTGCCCCCGTGCTGGCGCGGGCCGTAGAGGAAACACGGGTGGCGCGTCCCCTCGATTTCGACCGCCGGGTGTTCGTGACCGACGACGTATCGCCCGGCGTCCACGGGCGGGTCGTCGTGGCCGTGCCAGACCGCGGTGCCGTCCGGGAGCACGACCGACTCTTCGGCGTCGATGCCGACGGAATCCAGCATCGAGTCGTGGTTCCCGCGCACGACGCGGAGCGTGGCGTCTGCCCCACGAACGGCCGTCTCGATGGCGTCGACGGTGCCGCGGACGCCGTCGGGGACGGTCCCGTGGACGTGCAGGAGGTCGCCCGCGACCACGACGGTTGCCGGCTCGAACTCGTCGAGTAAGGCGTCGAGGCGCTTGACGAGATCCACGCGCTCACCCAGCGGCAGGGCGACATCGGAGGCCGCGTCCCGGCCAACGTGGACGTCTGCGAGCACGACCGCGTCCGCCTCCGGGAGGTACGCGGCGCGCTCGCCGAACGCCAGCCACGACGGAGTGTCGCTCACGCCCCCCAGTCGGCACTACGTGGGGTTAGGTCCAGCGGTCGGCGAGCAGCCGGAAAAGTCGGGTCGGTCGCCGCTAGCCGATGTACCGGAGGTCTTCCTCGCCGCCGGGGCTCGGGCCCTCCTCCATCTCGCGGAGGCGGCTGACGACCTCCTCCATCTCCTCGGCGCGGTCGTCGAGGGCTTCCTCGTCGACGTCGAAGCCGAGCATGTCTTCGAGCACCGTGAGCACTGCCTTCGCGGCCTTCGGGTCCACGAGGTAGCCCGACGTCTCCCCCATCAGGCAGGCGGCGTCGAAGCCACGGCGGCCGCCCAGGCCGAGCAGCAGGCCGCTGGAGCCGACGATGCCGCCGGCGGGCTCCTCGCTGCGGAACTCCACGCCCGCCGCTTCGAGGCGCTCCTTGAGGTCGTCCGCGGAGACGGCCCCGATGACGTCGTGCTCCTCGACGAGTTCACCCGTCGGGACGCCGCCGAGCGCGTACAGCTCGCTCGTGCCGAACTCCTCGGCGACGTCGAGGAACGCCTCGGTGACGCGGTAGTGGCCGACGTTGTCCTGAGCCTGATGGTTGCCCGTGAGCACGAGGAGGTCCCGGCCCTCCGTGTCGACGGCGTGAATCTCGGCGTGCGCGAGCGCCGCGACGCTGTCGTCCCCGACCGTGACCTGCGGCGGGAAGTGCTCGCTGTGCACGCGCGCGACGAGTTCGCTGTCCGCCTCCTCGACGACGTGCTCGGCGACCAGCTTCCCGACGTGCCCGACACCGGGCAGTCCTTCGACGAACACGGGGTCGTCCAGCTCCGGCTCGGATTCCCACGCGATGTCGATTTCGTCCATACCCTAGGGGCGGCTGCGTTCCTTAAGAGCGCGTCGGTAGCGCCCGTGGGGGTCCTCCGGGTCGAACGGCGCTGGCGCGCTGTTGACGGCGTCGGCCCCGCAGTCGGGGCACTCCGCAGAAAGCGTGTACACCGGGCGGCCGTGGCGGTCGCGCCACGCCGAACACACCCGGATGTCGGACTTCATTCCTCTTCGAGCTGGCGCTCGCGGTGGAAGTTCCCGTCACCGCCCTGCGCGTCGATCTCCTCGACGGCGCGGGCGCCGGCGGCTTCCAGCTGGTCCTCGGCGGTCTTGTAGTTCGGCGCCTGCACCCGAATCCGGTACTCGGGCGCGCCGACGTACGTCACTTCGAGGTCGGCCTCGTCGGGGACTTTGCCGTTCCCCTCGGCGGCCTGCAGGGCTTCTTTCACGTCGTCGACGCCGTCAGCGTCGGGCGACGTCAGCGTCACGTAGCCCGTGACCGTGACGTAGGGCACGGAGACGTTCTCGCGTGCAGTCTCGACGATGGCGTCCTGCTCGTCGTCGTCGAGGTCCGTCTTTTCGAGGGCCTCGTAGCCGTGAATCGCGGCCTGCTCGAACCCCTCGTAGAGGCTGCCGAACTCCGAGAGCAGTTCGTTGGCGATGCGGCGGAACTGGTCGTCGTCCATGTCCTCGCCGAACGCCAGCGTCAGCCACTTGTCGGCCTTCTGCTCGTTCTTCCACTCCTGAATCTTGTCCGAGCGCTGGTGGTCGTTGACGTCCTTCAGCGAGAGGTCGATCTGCTGGGCGGACTCGTCGACGTCCAGCACCTTCGCGACGACCGTCTGGTCTTCGTTGACGTGGTCGCGTACGTTCTTGATCCAGCCGCTGGCCACTTCGCTGACGTGTACGAGGCCGCGCTTGTCCTCGTACTCTTCGAGGTCGACGAACACGCCGAAGTCCTCGATGTCGTCGACCTTGCCGACGACGAGTTCGCCCTCCTCGGGCCAGCCGACGTACTTCATCTGGCCTCGACGGTTTCGACGACCTCACCGGCGAACTCCGCCTCGCCGCCGGTCGGACGCGCGAGCGTCGTTCCGCAGACGGCGCAGGCGACCTCCGAGGAGGCCTTACCGAAGACGATTTGTTCGTTCTCGCAGTCCGGACACTCGACTTTGAAGAATCCTCCCGCCATCGTTAGTCCTGGAAGACGAGGCGGCCGGTGCGCCATCCCTCGCGGAGGTGAGCGTTCCCGCACTCGTTGCAGCGGTACTTGAGGTCCGTCTTCTTCGTCGGCTTGTTGCCGACCGGCACCTTCGAGAAGCGACCGTGGTTCCCGATGGAGGCGTTCGCGCGCTTGGTGCGGCGAGCGTCCCACTTCATGCCGGACGAGCGGCCGGTTCGGACCTTCTCGACCTCGATTTGGTTGTGTGCGTCACAGTGCGGGCAGTAGCTGTTGAATCGGCGTGGCATCTCCATAGGCTAAATCAGCTCTGTTGTCTCTCGGTTACACGTGGCCGCTTAAAATCCGTTTGGTTTCGGGGGCGAACCACTCAACCCACGCACAGGTCTCTCGCTCGCGCTCGGTGCGGGCGCGCGACGGCCGGCTTCGAAGCGTTTAATCCGCCACCCTCCGAAGCCGCAGCCATGAAGCGACTCATCATCCACGGCGACCCCGGCGTGCGCCGTGACGGCGTCATCGAGTACGACGGCGAGGAGAAGGTCCTCTTCCAGGTGACGCGCAACGGCGACTGGCACGGCCCGGACGAAGTCCAGCTGTGGTGTGTCGTCGGCGACGAGGACGAATTCGAGGACTACGAGAAGCGCAACTTCATCCCGCACTGGCTGGACGTCGACACGGTCGACGCCGACGACGTCACCGTCCACAAGCGCGCCGGCGACCTCGCGGTCTGATTCTCGGCTTCGACCCTACTGTTCGACGAGTTCGGACTGCGTGACTTCGTAGACGGTCACGTTCTCGTTCGTGAACGCGACGCTGATACCCGGCTCGTCGTCGGTCACGCGCACGTCGTAGCGGTCGCGTTCAACTGGCCCGACCCAGACGTACTGTACGTCGTGTTTCCGCAGGACGATGGCCCGCGAGACGGCTTCGCTGGTTTCGTAGACGACGCCGACGTCGCTGACGCGCGTCCGGTACGCCGCGTCGCTGTGGTAGTTGCCGGCGTGCGACCAGCCCGCAACCGTCGGGATTCCGGTGAGACTGGACGCCGGGTTCTGCCACGAGTACGGCGACGTGCCGGGCGCGGAGACTATGTGCGGCTGGCCGGACTTCTCGTTCAGCCACTCGACTGCGGCCCCCTCGTCCGGGCGCTCGTCGTTGACGTACTCGAAGGCGTCAAGCGTCGCGTCGTCCGCGCTGTCGACGTGGCTGGCGACCGCGAACCCACCGTAGATGGACACCGAGACGACCAGCAGGACGGCGAGCGCAGTGCCGCCGACCGACCGCAGACGGGACGCGTCGGGCGTGCGCACGGCGAGGGCGGCGAGCGCGACGCCGGCCGGCACCGACCAGAGCGCCCACACCTGCGCGTACACCTTGAAAATCGTGTTGAAGCGCTCGTAGGAGGCGGCGTCCGCGACGTAAACGTACTCGACGAGGACCACGAGGCCCGCGCCCGCGATGACGAGCACCCCCTCGAAACCGACGGCATCACGCCGCCGCAGCAGCCACGCGCCCGCGAGTATCGGGCCGGCGAGCATGACCGCGACGACGCCGACGCGCACGCCGGCAATCACGGGGTCGAAGGTCGCGGCGAGCAGCACCGCGGCGAGTGCGGCGAGGCCCGCGCCCGCCCAGTCCGAGCCGTCGCGAGCGACCCGGGAGACGAGGTACGCGCCGAACGACACGAGGAACAGACCGTGCACGAGCAGGAACGCGCCGAGTTGCGTCGGCACGGGGAACGCCGCGGGGTGTTGGTTGCTCGCGCCCGCGAGCAGAACGTTCGAAACGAACGGCCACGCCACGACGAGCCCCAGCACCGCGACCGTGACCGCGACGCCGACGCCGAGGAGGACGCGCTGCACCTCGCGCGCTGCTTCGCTCGACCGCTCGAATCGCCGTGCGACGGACTCGGGCAGCAGCGTTCGCGGGCCGGCGTCCGCGAGCGCGACGCTCAGCATCGCCACGCCGGCGACGGCCGGGAAGCTCCACGTGTTCACCGTGAGAATCGTCGCCGCCGCGACCGGGAACGCGCCGAACAGCAGTACGAGCCGGCGGCGCTGCTCCGACTCGGGGGTTCGCGTGTACGCCAGCCCGATGCCGACCGCGAGGAACAGCACGGCGACGCTCATCATGTGCGCGTGCAGGTCGCCGTTCAGGTACGCGAACAGCGGAAACTCGTTGATGCCGGTCTCTACGACGCGGCTCGCGTGCCACATGTCGAACTCCGCGGGCGAAATCGTCGGCGCGCGGTTGGACTTGATGCCCGCGGCGACGACCGCCTCCCGGACCACGTCGTAGGTGCCCGCGAGCAGCCGCACCGGCGTCACGAGGTTGCTCGCGAACCCGTAGACGAACGCCGCCAGAATCCCCGCGCGGACCCGCGTCGACCCCGCGAGCACGGCGGCCGCGAACGCAGCCGGCACGGCGAGGTAGTACCACGGCACGCCCAGCGTCACGAGCAACACGACGAAGACGACCGCCGCGACGCCGAGCGCTATCGAACCCTCGACGGGCTCGCTGTCCTCGAAGCGGCCCGCGGTAATCGTACTCGCGAGCCCGTACGCGGCGGTCACGGCCATCGCGTAGAAGCCCGCCAGCGCCGGGTCGTAGGCGAACCGGCCGGTCGTCCCGGACAACAGCGCAAGCGTCGCCGCCATCAGGTGGCCGCCGTAGTAGTAGACGACGCGCTCGCCCGCGAACCAGAAGTCCTGGGGCGGTAGCCGGTCGGCGCGCAACAGGCTCTGCAGCAGCCCGAAGTCGAGGAACTTCTCGCCGCCGTAAGGGTGGACGCCGTCCGCAGCCGCCCGAATCGCGATTAGGAACAGGAACGCGACGGTGAACACCGCTACGACCTCCGCGAGCGGGCGCTTCGGGACGTCGACGCCGCCGCGCGCCAGCCACGCCGACGCCGCTACCAGCGCGGCTGCGACGCCGACAACCACCCACAGCCCGAACGCCAGTTGGCCGACCCACAGCGTCGGCACCGTCAGCAACACGACGGCCGTCGGCACGGCCAGCGACGCGCCCCGGTCCGGCGCGTCCGGCAGCAGTCGCGCCGCGAACGGCAGCCCGACGACCAGCAACACCTGGTAGAGCAGCCACCAGCGAACGACGACGCCGTACTCCATCGGTGGAACCGTACGCAGCCGCCGCTAAACGCTTTCGGGTTCGTTCTCTGCGCTCCCCTCTCGACGACCGAACGGCTTAATGCTCGCACCCGACACCCCCCGAGAGTAACCGATGAGCCGCGCGCACGACGACGAGGAGGTCCCGGAAGCCGAACACGACGCGCTGCTGACGATTGCGCACGCCGCGGTCGTGACCTCCAGCGGCGTCTCCGCGCAGCGCGCGCTGATTACCGCCTCGGAGTTCGTGCTCGCGCGCGGCCTCGGCCCCGTCGCGTACGGCGTGTACGCGCTCGCGTGGCGCATCGCGCAACTGCTCTCCCGGCTCGTCACGTTCGGCAGCGTGCCCACGCTCCAGCGCTACCTCCCGGCCTCCGAGGACGACCCTGCGAAACAGTCCAGGGTGACTGGGCTCGCGTACGCCACCACCATCGGTGTCGGCGCGCTCATCGCGGCGGGCGTGTGGGTGCTCGCGCCGTGGATTAACGCGACGACCGTCGACCACCCGGCGTTCCCGGCGACGATGCGGCTGTTCGGTGTCTTTGTCGTGCTCCTCGGCCTCGTGATGGTGTACGCCGCGACCTTCCGCGCGGGCGGGTCGGCGCGCGGCGAAGTCCTGTTCAACAAGCTCCTGCGGCCCGCCACGCGGCTCGTCGGCGCGCTCGCGGCGCTCGCGCTCGGCTACTCCGTCGTCGGCGTCGCGGGCGCGTTCGTCGCCTGCCTATTCGTCGTGGTCGTCGCTGGCTACCCGGTCACCGCGCGCGCCACCGGCATCCGTCCGTCGCTGAAGGGTGCTCGCAGCGAAGCCCGCAAGTTCTACGACCACGCGCTCCCGGTGGCGATGAGCAGCCTCGGAAAGGTGTTCCAGAACCGCGTCGACGTCCTCCTCGTCGGCGCGCTGCTGACCGCGGTCGCGGCCGGCGTCTACAACGTCGTGCTCGTGCTCGTCTCGATTGCGTGGATTCCGCTGCTGTCGTTCAACCAACTGCTGCCGCCGGTCGCCTCCCGGCTCTACGCCGAGGACGACACCGCGACCCTGAACGCCGTCTACTCGTCGGTCACGCGGCTCATCGTCACCACCGTCGTCCCGATTCTCGCCGTCCAACTCGTGTTCGGGCGGGAGCTCCTCGCGCTGTTCGGCGAAACGTACGTCCGCGGGTACGTCCCGCTTGCGGTCTACCTCGGCGGCGTCTTCGTCGGAAGTGCCGTCGGCGCGACCGGCTGGCTGCTGATGATGACTGACCACCAGTACGCCCGCATGGCCCTCGACTGGCTGCTCGCTGTGCTGAACGTCGCACTCACCTACTTGTTCGTCCGGGAGTTCGGGCTCGTCGGCGCTGCACTCGGCACCTCACTGGCCATCGCCGTCCAGAACGGTATTCAGGTCGTGCTCCTCCGGCGCTTCGAGGACCTGTGGCCGTTCGACGCCACATTCCTCCGCCCGCTCGCCGCGGGCGTCGTCATGGCCGCCGTGCTGGCCGGTGTTCGTACTGCTATCGACGGCATCGTCGTTGTCCCGCTCGGCGTGCTCGTCGGCCTCCCGATCTACGTCACGGCCCTCCACGTGCTCGGCGTCGACCCGCGCGACCGCTTCGTCGTCCGCGAACTCGCCGCCTGCTACCGCGACGCGCTCGGCGAGAAACTGGCGCGTTGAACCGCTGGGGGCGTAGAAACGGCGTCACAACTTCGCAAAAACACACGTGATGCGTCGCGCGGAGGCGACGCTGTGGAATGTGAGTTTTAGAGGCGTAGCGGGAAGTAGATTTGAACCGGAGCCAGACGGTCCTCGCGCCGCCAGAGCAAGCTCTGGCGTGCTCTCGCTCGCTTCGCTCACGAGAACTCCGCTCGGCTGCGTCTGGCAGGGTTCAAATCCGCCGCGACTACGTGTGGAAACAATCGCGGAGATGAAACTCCGCGATTGGTTTCGTGGAAGAAGTAGCGGGAAGTAGATTTGAACTACGTGAACCTCGCTGCGCTCGGTTCCCTCGTTCCAATCCACTTCGCTACACGCACGTTGTCGCGGCACGCCCGGCGATGAAACGCCGGGCTATGCGGCGCGACGTTGAGAGAAGTAGCGGGAAGTAGATTTGAACTACCGATCTCCGGGTTATGAGCCCGGCGGAATCTCCTGGCTATCCCATCCCGCTGCATTCCTTCGTAGCCCGGTCCCGCAGTTAAGGGTTCTGTTTCGGTCGCCGTGTGGGAGTTCTCCCCCAGCTATGCGTCGAGTTCGTCGAGGAGGGTCTGGGCGGCCGCGCTGGACGAGCCGGGGCCGCGCGCGGTGAGGAGGTCACCGTCGACGGTGACGCTGGTGTCGGCGTCGAGTTCGGCGTCCCAGTTCCCGCCGGCGGCTTTCACTTCGTCCTCGACCCAGTAGGGGAGCTTGCGGCCGTCGGGCATCCGGTCGTGGTCGTCGACGATGCCTTCCTCCCACTCGTTCGGGAAGCCGGTGACGTCGCGGCCGGCGACGAGGAAGTCGTTGTCGCTGGCTCGCTGGTCGCTACGCTCCCCGCTCGCTCGTTCCGAGGCGCTACGCGCCTCGCTATCTCTCGTGAACGCGAGAATCCCCGCGGCGTGGCAGACGACCAGCGCCTTCTCGCTGTCGCCCTCCACGGCGTTCCGGAGGAGGCGGCGGGCGTCGACATCCTGGTTGACGTCCCACTCCGTGCCGTGGCCGCCGGGGAAGACGACCGCGTCGTAGTCCGCGGCCTCGACTTCCGTGACCGAGACCGGATTGTTGAGGCGCTCGTCGTTCTCGTGGACGTCGCGCACCCACTCGGCGGTCTCCTCGCCGACGTTCTCGGGGTCCGCGGAGCGCTCGTCGAGCACCGGCGGCGACCCGCTCGGCGTCGCGACCGTAATCTCGAAGCCTTCGCTGTCGAGCGTCGTGAGCGGTTCGACGCACTCCTCTCCCCAGTAGCCTTCCTCGCTGACGACGAATAGTGCAGACGGCATACACGAACAGTGGAGCGGCAACGGGAAAAACTCCGTCGAGGCCGCGAGTTCCGCCGGCAGTCGGCTCAGTCGTCGCCTTCGGCGTCGACGATGACGACGTCGCCGTCCTGGACGTCGACGTTGATGAGCGTCTTCACGGCCGTGTCGGTGTCGTCGAGCTCGTTCGGGCCGGCCTTCTTGATGACCGCGAGGACGTCCGCGACGTCCGCGCCGATGTGTTCGAGGGCGTCCGTGATGGCGCGCAGGGTGCCGCCCGTCGAGAGCACGTCGTCGAGGACGAGCACGCGGTCGCCTTCTTCCACGTCGTTGATGTACATCTCGTTCTCCGAGTAGCCGGTCTGCTGGCTGAGCGCGACCTCGCCGGGCAGGCCGTACTCGCGTTTGCGGATGACGACGATGGGGATGTCGGTCATCAGCGACACCGCCGTGGAGATGTGGATGCCCATCGCGGCCGGCGTGACAATCTTGTCGACCTCGTCGAGTTCTGCCTTCCGGATGATGCGGATGACGATTTCCCGCAGCAGCTCGGGCTCCAGCATCGGGACGCCGTCGCTGATGGGGTGGACGAAGTAGTGGTAGCCGTCTTTCTCGATGATGGGCGCGTCGAGCAGGGACTGCTTGAGCCTATCCATGCAGGAAGTACTTGCGCCGCGAATAAAAGGTGACGGAACGAGCGCGACCGTGAGAGGGGGTCGCGGGGTTACAGCACGAGTACGAGCGCGACGGCGACCATCACGACGACCAGCAGGATGCTCGTGCTCATGTCCGCGCGCAGCGAGACGCGGTCCTCGCCAACGAGCCGCCCCGCGGCAGCGCCCGGTGCAGTGACGACCGCCGCAGTCGCGTCGGCAGTGCGGACGGCGGCGCGGTCGACGGCGGCGTACAGTTCGGTGACGCCGACGGCCAGATACCGGGTGGCGTAGAACGTCAGTGGGTTGTACGCGTTGTCGAGGTCCGGCACGCGCCCGAGCTTCGAGAGCGGCTTCTTCACGAGCACGAAGCCGACCAGCCCGGCCGCGGCGAGCGCGACACCTTCGAGGATGTGGCTGGTGGTGTACGTGTGGTAGGCGTGAGAGACGACGTTGGGGTCGGTGACGTCGTAGGGCAGCACGGCGAACAGCGCGTCCGGCGCGAGCCCGTAGACGATACACAGCGCTGCCACAGTCACCATCGCGACCGACTGGCCGCGGTTGGCGTCCTTCACGGAGCCGTCGTAGCTGCCGTGGAAGAACGCGTAGTAGCCGAACTTGATGAACGACATGAACGTCCCGACGCCACCGATGAGCAGCAGAATCTCGAGGCTGGTGTAGCCGGCGACCGAGAACGGTCCCTTCACGAAGTCGTAGTGGCTCGCCGAGATGACGATGCCCTTGCTGACGAAGCCGTTGAATCCGGGGAAGCCCGCAATCGAGAGCGCCGCGACGGTGAACGCGGCGGCGGTCAGCGGCATCTCGCGGGCGAGCCCGCCGAGCTTCTTCAGGTTCTCCTCGCCGGTGCGGTAGACGACGACGCCGGCGGCCATGAACAGCAGGCCCTTGTAGAGGATGTGGTTGAAGACGTGCGCGAACGCGCCGGCCTGCGCGAGCGCCGAGCCGATGCCGACGCCGGCGACCATGTAGCCGACCTGCGACTGGATGTGGTAGGAGAGCAGCCGGCGCATGTCGTTCTGGAACAGCGCCATCGTCGCGCCGAAGACGGCCATGAAGCCGCCCATGTACGCGACGGCGACGCTGCCGTCGTCGGGGAACACGCGGTACATGCCGTAGACGCCGGTCTTCGTAGTGAACACGCAGAGGAAGACGCTGGCGGCGACGTGCGGGCGCGGGTAGGTGTCGGGAAGCCACGCGTGCAGCCCGATGAACCCGACGTTGACGCCGATGCCGATTGCGCCGAGCACGGGCGCGACTGGGCCCGCGAGCCCGCCGGCTTCGGGGCCGCCGGGGACCGACGCGAACAGGAACGTCCCGGTCTCGGCGAAGTGCCAGACGATGGCGCCGAGCAGGAGCGTGCCGCTGATGCCGTGCGCGAGCGCGTACCGGAAGCCCGCGCGGACGGCGCGGCCGCCGTAGTGCCACACCAGCAGCGTGCTCGTGACGGCCATCAGCTCCCAGAAGAAGATGAGCGTGAGCCAGTCGCCGCCGAAGACGGCACCGAGGCTCGTGCCCACGTAGCCGAGCGCGAACGCGCTCTGGAGGTTCTCGGCATCACTGGCGTACGAGTAGAGGATGGCGGCAGCACCGATGAACCCGAAGATGAGCCCCATCAGCGTCGAGAACGGGTCGACGTTGAACAGCACGGCGTCGAACCCGAACAGCGTCGTCCGGAAGTAGACGCCGTCGGAGACGAGCCAGACGTAGGGGACGACGGCGGCGCTGGCGAGCGCGCCGAGCGCGTGACCGACGCGCCGCCCGAGGAACGGCAACAGTATCGCCGCCAGCAGGACGGGGACGAACGGCGGCACGATGGCGTCCATCAGGCCACCACCCCCATGGTGACGGCGGCGTCGGCGACGTCACGGACGAGCTGGAGGAACACCGCGGTGTCCGGCACGACGCCGAGCACGACGGAGCCCGCGGCCGCGAACAGAATCGGGCCGAGTAGCAGCCACGTCGACTCCGCGCCGTTCGGCGCGCGGCGCTCGAACCCGCCGTGGCCGTGGTCGTGCCCGCCGTCAGCGCGGGTCTTGTCGCCGAAGCGACCGCCGAGCGGCCCGGAGACGAGTGGCTTCTCGTCGGAGCCCTCGGCGCTCTCGAAGAACGCTGTGTAGACGACCGGCCAGAAGTACGCGATGTTCAGGATGCCCGAGAGCAGGAGTGCGGCGGTAAACACGAGGTTGCCGCTGGAGACGGTCCCGATCAACAGGAAGTACTTGCTGACGAACCCCGCAATCAGCGGGATGCCCGCCATGCCGGCGGCGGCGACGGCGAACGCGCCCATCGTGAGCGGCATCCGCTTACCGATGCCGGCCATCTCCGAGATGTAGTCGACGTGGGTCTCGACGTGGACCGCGCCCGCGCAGAAGAACAGCGTGAGCTTCATGAACGCGTGCGCCGGGATGTGCAGCAGCCCGCCGATGAGCGCCCACTTCGCGGCCTCGCCGGGACCGACGGCACCGGCGACCGCGATGCCGAGCACGATGTACGAGAGCTGGCTAATCGTCGAGAACGCGAGCCGGCGCTTGAGGTGGTCCTGCCGGAGCGCGATGACGCTGGCGACGACGAGCGTGAACGCGGCGACCGCCGCGAGCACGCCGCCGACGCCGAGTTCCGCGACGAGGTCGATGCCGAAGACGTCCAGGAGGACGCGCGCGATGCCGAAGACGCCGGACTTGACGACCGCGACCGCGTGCAGCAGGCCGGAAACGGGCGTCGGCGCGACCATCGCGTCCGGGAGCCAGGAGTGCAGCGGCATCAGCGCGGCCTTCACGCCAAAGCCGGTGACCAGCAGCGCGAACGCCGCGCGAGCGAGCGTCGGGTCGGCGTTCGCGAGCGCGGCGATGCCGCCCGTGGTGAACGCCACCGTCCCCGTGAGCTGGTAGACGAGCACCGTGCCGGCGAGCACGGCGACGCCGCCGCCGAACGTGTACGCGAGGTACTTGCGACCGGCGGCGCGCGCCTCGTCGGTGCCGTCGTGGGCGACCAGCGGGTACGTCGCGACCGTCAGCAGCTCGTAGAACACGTAGAGCACGACGAGGTTCGACGCGAACGCGACGCCGACGGCGGCGGAGACGCTGCCGGCGAACGCGGCGAAGTACCGCGTCTGGTGGTCTTCGTCGAGCCCCCGCATGTAGCCCATGCTGTAGAAGCTCGTG
This sequence comes from Halobacterium sp., assembly GCA_964229715.1. Taxonomy (GTDB): domain Archaea; phylum Halobacteriota; class Halobacteria; order Halobacteriales; family Halobacteriaceae; genus Halobacterium. Next base: position 22,612 of record CAXREU010000149.1, on the reverse strand, counting down.
ACTATCCAGAGGGTGCTCGCCAACAGCGCGAACAGCAGGCCCAGCGAGTCCGCACGGAGCGTGAACTCGACGTACGGGACGAGCTGTCCGAGTTCGGTGACGTAGACGTCGCCGGCGAGCGCGGCCGGCACCATGCTAGCCACCAGCCCGAACTTCGCCAGCGCCGCCAGCATCGTCCACGCTTCGCGGACGTTCGGGCGGCCGTTGGACGCCAGAATCGGCGCGACCGCGACCGCCGACACGAGCACCGCAGCGAGTGGCCGGAGGGAGGTGATTTCAGTCATGAGAGGAGTGCCTCGATTGTCGGTTGGAGGGCGTCACTGTAGCCGAAGACCGCGAATCCGAGCGCGACCGCGAGGACGGCCGCGGCGACGACCGTCGCCTGCATGCCGAAGGAGACGCCGGTCGCGTCCTCGCCGCCGTCAGCACGCGCGTCGACGCGCTCGACGGCGGGTTCGAGGTCGACGCTGGGTTCGCGGAAGAACATGCGTTCGACGAGCCGCGCGAAGTACGCCAGCGTGAGCAGCGTGCTCCCGACGATGACCGCGAGCAGCGCCCACGAGCCGGCTTCGGCAGCGCCGACGGCGATGTACCACTTGCCCGCGAAGCCGATTGTCGGCGGGATGCCGACCATCGCGACCGCGAGCACGCCGAAGACGCCCGCGCCGACCGGCGAGCGCTGGACGAGGCCGTCGAACTCCTCGACGCGGCGCGCGCCGGTCTCCGTGGCGACCAGCCCGGCAGTGAGGAACAGCCCGCCCTTCATGATGGCGTGGCCGACGAGGTGGATGGCCGCACCCATGAGTGCGGTGACGTTCCCGATGGAGATGGCGGCGACCACGAGGCCGAACTGCGAGACCGACGAGTACGCCAGCATCCGCTTGACTTCCGACTGGGAAATCGCCAGCAGGCTGCCGGCGACGATGCTGACGACGGCCCCGCCGACGAGGATGGCGTGCGCCAGCGGGTTCGCGTCGACGAATCCAGCGCCGAACACCGTGTAGACGACGCGCAACAGCGCGTACGCCGCAATCGTGGAGACGAGCGCGGAGATGAGCGCGCTGACAGTGTCGGGAGCGCCCGCGTAGGCGTCGGGCTGCCACGTGTGCAGCGGGAACACCGCGACCTTGATGAACAAGCCGACGACGATGAACGCGAACGCCGCCTGCGTGAGCGTCGCCGTGTAGCCGTTCTCGGCGAGCTTCACGGCGAGGTCGGCCATGTTCAGCGTCCCGGTGTCGATGTACGCGTAGCCGACGCCGAGCAGGAACCGCGACGCGCCGACGGTGCCGACGAGCAGGTACTTCAGCGCCGCGACCGCCGACCGGCCGCGGTCGCCGCTGGCGACGAGCGCGTACGCCGCCAGCCCCGTGATTTCGAGGAAGACGTACATGTTGAACAGGTCGGCGGTGACGCTCATCCCGGTCAGACCGGTGACCAGCAGCATGTACACCGCGTAGAACGGATTCGACCGCGGTCCCGCGCGGCGGGCGTACGCGAGCACGCCCAGCGAGACGACCGCAATCAGGACGATCATCGTCGCGGTCAGGCCGTCGACGACGAGTTCGATGCCGTACGGCGCTTCGAAGCCGCCGACGACGTACTCGATTGTGCCCTCCGTGAACGCCGTCGCCGCGAGCTGTGCGGCGACGACGAGCTGGACGGCGCACGCGACGACCGCGACCGGCCAGCCGCTCTTCGAGCGCACGATGCCGGCGACGAGCGCCACGAGCGACCCGACGATGGGTGCGGCGACTGCGAGCGCGACGAGGTCACTCACTCTCACGCACCTCCTTGAGGGTGTCCTCGGTGAGCGTGCCGTACTCCGCGTAGATGCGGACAATCATCCCGAGCGCGACCGCCGTCAGCGCGACGCCGACGACGATAGCGGTGAGGATGAGCACGTGCGGCAGCGGGCTGACGTACGGTGCGCTGGCCGTCAGCACGGGCGGGCTGCCGCCGTCGAGGTACGCCGACGCGATGAAGAACAGGAAGATACCGGTCTGGAAGATGTTCATGCCGATGACTTTCTTCACGAAGTTCCCGGCGGCTATCATCACGTACGTCCCGATACCGAGCAGCAGGAACGACGCGACGTAGTAGTCCCGGGTGACGAGTAGGTCTATCATTCGTTGTCACCTCCGTCCTTGCCGGCGTCGATGGCGAAGAACAGGCCCGTGATGGTGCCCGCGACGATGACGCCGATGAACAGTTCCACCACTTCGATGCCGTACTTGCTGGCGTGGTGGATGCCGTACGCCGAGTAGTCGAGGAAGCCGCCGCCCGCGACGACCGTGCCGACGCCGATGGCGACGAACGCCGCGACGCCGCCCGCGACGACGAGCACGAGCGTGGCTTCGCCGACCCACTCGCGGAGCGGGTCGATGCCGAACGCGATGCCGAGCATCAACATCACGGTGGCGACGACGACGCCGCCCTGGAACCCGCCGCCGGAGGAGTCCGCGCCGTGGAACATCAGGTAGAGGCCGTACGTGAACACGAACGGCGCGACGACGCGAACCGTCGCCATGATGATGGGGCTCTCGACGTACGATTGCAGGTCGTCGGCCGTCTCGGCGGCCTCCGGGTCGGCTTCCGAGGTAGATTCGCTCATGCGAACACCTCCTTCTTGAGCACGACGAGCAGCCCGACGCCCGCGGAGTAGACGACGACCGCCTCGCCGAGGGTGTCGAACCCACGGTAGGCCGCGAGCACGGCCGTAACGGCGTTTTTCACGCCCGTCTCCTTGTACGCGTGTTCGAGGTAGTACTGCGTGACGTCCGACGTGATGACGGTCGTGTCGGCGGCCCCGATTTCGGGGAGCGCGCCGAGCGTGGTCGCCAGCACGGCGACGAACAGTACGGCGACGCCGAGCGCCGGCACATCGAGGCGTTCGAGCACGCGGTCGCCCGACGGCCGCACCGTCTTCGCAATAGTGAGGAGGAACAACACGGTGGTGACGCCAGCGCCGACCGCGGCCTCGGTGAGGCCGACGTCGGGTGCCTGCAACACAACCCAGACGACCGCGATGCCGAGACTGTACGTCGCGAACGCGATGATTGCGGCGAGCACGTCCCGGAGGACGGCCGTCGCCAGCGCGGACGCGAGCACGAACGCGATGAGCGGGAGTTCGAAGTTCATTCGCTATCACCCTCGTCGGTCGTCCACGGTTCGATACCCTGGTCTTCGGCGGCGCGAGCGATGGCGTGGGCTGCGGTCGGGTTCGTGACGAACATGAACAGGACGAGCAGCGCGGCCTTCACGCTGGAGAGGTCGAAGCCGAACGTGACGGCGACCGCCGCGAGCGCGAGGCCAGCGCCGAGCGTGTCGCTCTTCGACGCGCCGTGGGTGCGCGTGTAGACGTCGGGCAGCCGCAGCAGCCCGACCGCCGCGACGAACGCGAAGAACGCGCCACCCGCGACGAGCGCGAGCACCGCAATCTCGCGGGGCGTCACAGCACACCACCCCGTTCGACGGTGAACTTCGAGATGGCGATGCTCATCAGGAAGTTCAACAGCGCGTAGACGATGGCGATGTCGAGCGCCGAGGGGTTGCCGGTGGCCGCCGCGACGAGCGCGATGATGACGACGATGTTCGTCCCGATGGCGTTGACCGCGATGACGCGGTCCTGCATCGTCGGGCCGCGCACGACGCGGTAGAGGATGGACAGCGAGACGACGATGAACGCCGCCGCGCCCCCGAGGAGGATGTCGGTGAGCAGCGTCACGCGTTCTCACCCTCCGTTTCGTCGTCGGTGCGTGCGCCGCGTTCGGTGGGGCTGGCGATGCGGGCGGCGCGCCGGCCGTAGAACACGAACCGGACCGCGCGTTCGAGCGCGCCGTCCAGCAGGTCGTCGCGAGCACCGGCCGTGAGGCTGTGCACCGTGAAGTGGCGCTGCGTGACGTCGATGGTGAGCGTTCCGGGCGTAAGCGTGATGCTGTTCGCGAGCGTCGTCGCCGGGAGCGCCGACCACACCGCGGCGTCGAACTCCACGACGCGCGGGTCGATGGGGAGCCGCGGATGGAGGACGACGTACGCGATGTCGAGGTTCGCCTTCACGATTTCCCACAGCAGGAAGGGAACGTACAGCGCGAACCGTGCGAGCCGGCCGCCGAGCTTGCTCACCTCGACCTCGCCGCGCGTCGTGATGCGCCACAACAGCGCGGAGACGACGCCCGCGGTGATGGCACCGGTCGCGAGGTCGAACGTCGCCAGCGTGCCCGAGACGAGCAGGTAGAACCCGTACGTCGCGCAGAACAACACGACGAACTGGCCGAGGCCGGCGGTCCGCGTGAGCGGGCTGCGGCGGGTCGGCCGCTCGACGGGCGCGAGTTCGACGGTCAGGCCGGCGGATTCGAGTTCGCCCTCCAACGGCGGGAGCAGCGGGGCCATCCCGAGCGGGTTGTACTCGGGGTCGAGCACGACCGTCCCGACGCCGTGGCGGCGCGCGTAGTCGGCGAGCACGTCGGCGTAGTCGCCGGGGTTGAAGAGGTACTCCGTCCGCCCGACGACGGCAGTTGCGACGGCGACCGAGTCGGCGTCCTCGCCGAGGTCTTCCTCGACCCACACTTCGATGCGGTCGAGGAGGTCCGCGGCAGCCGTCGCTTCCGAGCCCTCCTCGCTGGTGTCGATGCGTTCCGACACTGGGTAGACGAAGTGCAGGGTCGGCCGGCCGTCGGCGTCGGCCGCCCGTTCGGCGACGTACGCCACCGTCTTCCGGAGCGTCACCGAGTCGTCGACTGGGACGAGCAGGTCGTCGCCAGCCATCAGGTCACCCCCCATGGTTCGGGCCGCAGCGCCGACTGCGGCCGCGTAGCTAGCGTCATTTGTCGTGTTCGGCGAGTGGGTGCGCCGTATAATGATGCCTTCGGTTTCCCCGCCAACTGCCGACGGTTCCGCGCGCTCCGGGTCAGTCCCGCGCGGCGAGTTCGTCAGCGACGCGGCGGCCGAGCGCGGTCTTGCTGCCGACGAACTCGGTGATGTCCTCGCGGGTCACGAACAGCACGCGGGTGTCCTCGTCACCCATCACGCTGGCGTCGTTGGCGACGACGAACGAAAGGTCCGCGCGTTCGAGCGTCTGCCGCGCGGCGGCGACCATCGCGTCGTCGTCGCCGGATGTCTCGGCCTTGAACCCGACGATGGTGAGGTCGGGGTGCGCCTCGCGGACTTCGTCGATGAGCTTCGGCGTCGGCTCCAAGTCGAGCGTGAGGTCCTGCCCGGAGCGAATCTTCTCCTCGCTGACGTCGACGGTGTAGTCGCTGACCGCGGCCGCGGAGACGAGCGCGTCGGCGTCCGCGCAGGCTTCGCGGGTCGCCGCCAGCATCTCCGCGGCGGTCTCGACCCGCACCGTGTCGGCGTGGGGGACGGCCTCGCCCTGGTGAACGAGCGTGACGTCGGCCCCGGCGACGTAGCAGCCCGCGGCGACAGCGCGGCCCGTCCGGCCGGACGCGCGGTTCGTGAGCACGCGCACGGGGTCGATTGGCTCGCTGGTCGCGCCGCTGGTGACGACGACGTGCTCGCCGGCCAGCGGGTCCCCGCTGGCGGCGCGCGCCGTCTCGACGGCGATGGCTTCCTCGGTGGCGATTTTGGCTTTTCCCTCCTCGACGCGCGGGTCCACGAAGTTGACGCCCCACGACTCCACGCGGTCGATGGCGTCCAGCACGCCCGGGTGGTCGTACATCGGCTCGTGCATCGCGGGCGCGATGACGACGGGGACGTCGGCTCCGAGCGCGGTCGTCGCGCACGTCGTCACGGGCGTGTCGTCGATTGCGCCCGCGATTTTCCCCACCGTGGTCGCGCTCGCCGGCGCAATCAGGAAGACGTCCGCCCAGCCGTCCCGCCCGCAGACGTCGACGTGCTCGACGCTCCCCGTAATCTCGGTGACGACGGGGTTGTCCGTGGCGAACTCGACGGCCCACGGGTTGACGATACCCTGTGCGCTCCCGGTTGTCACGGCCCGCACGCTCGCGCCGCGGCGGCGGAGTTCGTGGGCGAGTTCCACGACCTTCACCGCCGCGATGCTGCCCGTGACCCCGAGGGCGACGTTCACTCCGGAGAGCATTCACAGGGGGTTCGCGCTCCCGGCTATAAATAGGCTGGTCAGTCGTCGTCCTCGACGCTCGGGTGCATCGTCGGCGGCTCCACGGGCGAGAGCGCGGCGAGGGCGTCCAGGCTCGCCCGCTCGCGCTCGCGGCGTTCGGCCTCGTCGATTTCCTCGCAGCCAGGCGGCACGTCGCGGTCGCGGCCCGTGAAGTAGCCCTCGGGTGCCACCCAGTCGTGGTAGTGGGGGACGTCGCTGTCGTCGATGACGGTGAGGCCGACAGTCGCGCCGTGGCCCGCTGCGACGACGGCCTGGTGGTACTGGCGCGCGACGCGGCCCGCGGCGTAGATGCCGTCGAGGTCGGTGCGGCCGAATTCATCGACGTCGAGCATCGTCTTCGAGCCGCGGTCGATGCGGGACAGCTCGAAGCCGTCGAGGTAGGAGCTGTCGGGCCACGACGCCGCGACGACGAAGTCCGCGGCGTCAGTACCGGCGTCGTCCGTCTCGACGACGAAGCCGTTGTCGGTGTCAGTGACGCGTTCGACGTGCGCTTCGACGAATTCGACGCCGGCGTTCTCGGCCTGCTGGCGGGTGGCGTCGAGGAAGGTTCGCGCGTTCACGCCCGCGGGGAACCCGGGGACGTTTTCGAGGTGGGCGTTGCGCGCGAGAATCGGCTCGCCGGCGTCGTAGACGGTCGTGTCGAGGCCGGCGCGTGCGGTGTAGATGGCGGCGGTCAGGCCCGCGGGCCCGCCACCGACCACGGCGACGTGTGCTGTCATGGCTGCGCGTTGGCACCGGACGGATACAAGCACCGCGGTCGAGGCGGGCCCGCAGTAGACCTTTGTCGCCGCGCGGCGTAGGGAGTGTGTGAACACGGTCGAGGTGAGCACGGACGTCCGCGTCCCCATCGAGGAAGCGTACGCGTTCGTCGCCGACTTCCCGCGGTACGCCAAGTATTCGGAGTACCTGCAGTCGGTCACCCAGCACGGGAGCGGCGGCGTGGATACCGAGTACGAGCTGACGTTCGCCTGGTGGAAACTCACGCACGCGGTGCGCTCGCGGGTCACCGATACGGACGAGCCCGAGCAAATCGACTGGAAGCTCGTGGACGGCATCGACGCGCACGGCCGCTGGGAGGTCGCCGAGACCGCGGACGGGGCGCGGGTGACGCTCGTCGTCACGTACGACACGGGCAGCGCGCGCGGCGCGCTCGACTTGCCGCGGCTGGTGTCCCTCGATTGGGTGGTCGACAAGGTCGTGGGACTCGTCGTCGAGGAGGGCGAGCGCGTCGTCGAGCGCGTCGTCGCGGACCTCGAAGGCGAGCGCCGCCCGGTCGAGCTCGCGGTCGAGACGTACTGAGGGCACGACAACGCTTATCCGGTATCGAGTGAACGCTGCGGACGTGACAGTACGCGACACGAGCGCGGGGTTCGGCGCTCGACGGAGGGCAGCACAGTGACCGACGAACCGCTCTCGGTCGGCATGCTCGGCTACGGGTTCATGGGCGACGCGCACACGAACGCGCTCCGCACGCTCCCGCAGTTCTTCCCGGACGCACCCGCGGTGTCGCTGGACGTGCTCGTCGGGCGCAACGAGAGCGCCGCCCGCGAGGCCGCCGACCGCCTCGGCTTCGACCGCGTGGAGACCGACTGGCGGGACGCTATCGACGACGTTGACGTCTTCTACAACCTCGGCCCGAACGACGTCCACGCCGACCCCTCCATCGCGGCGCTGGAGAACGACGTCCACGTGCTCTGCGAGAAGCCGCTCGCGCCGACCGTCGACGACGCCGAGCGGATGGCGGAGGCGGCCACAGAGAGCGACGCGACCGCGGGCATCGGGTTCAACTATCGATTCGTGCCCGCCGTCCAGTACGCCAAACGGCTCATCGAGGACGGCGCGCTCGGCGAGATTCGGCACGCGCGCTTCCGCTACCACCAGGACTGGCTGGTCGACGCGGACGCGCCGTGGTCGTGGCGGATGGACGCCGACACCGCGGGGTCGGGCGCGCTCGGCGACCTCGGCGCGCACAGCTTCGACCTCGCGCGCTACCTCGTTGGCGACGTCGACGCCGTTAGCGGGCACCGCGAGACGTTCGTCGAGGAGCGCGTCCCGGAGGGCGAGCGCGAGGTGCGACCCGTCACCGTCGACGACGCGTTCGCCGCGCACGCGGAGTTCGCGAACGGCGCGATGGGGACCTTCGAGGCGACGCGGTACGCGACCGGCCGGAAGAACGGCCACACGTTCGAAATCGACGGCTCCGAGGGCACGGTCCGATTCGACCTCGAACGGCTCAACGAGCTGGAGGTCCGCCGCGGGGACGGCCGCGGCTTCGAGACGGTACTGGTCACCGACGAGGACGACCCCTACGGCGAGCACTGGTGGCCCGCGGGCCACGTGCTCGGGTGGGAGCACACGTTCGTCCACGAGAACAGCGAGTTCCTCGGCGCGGCCGCCGGCGACGGTGAGTTCGCGCCGGACTTCGCGGACGGCTTAGCTGTTCAGCGGCTGCTGGACGCCGTCGAGCGCAGTGACGACCGCCGCGAGTGGGTGACGGTCTGAGAAGTTACTCCTCGAAGTCGCCTTCGTAGTCGCCGCCGTACCGCATGAAGAGGTAGGTCAGGCCGAGCACGGAGACCATCGACCCGGTCGCGGCGACGCCCAGCGTCTTCGCGCTGTCCGGGAGGATGGACTGGTAGCCGGTCTGTTCGGGCGGATTCTCCGTGACTTCGATGACGCCTTCCATCCCCGCGCCGGCGTGGGGCGTGCAGACGTACTCGTAGGTGCCTTCGACCTCGAACGTGTGCTCGTAGGTGAACCCGGAGTCTTCGAGCGGTTCGTGGCCCTCCCAGGAGGCCTCGCCGGGAATCGACGTCGGGGCGACGTTGTGGCCGCTGCTCCCCCACTCCCAGCGGACGGTGCCGCCGGGCTTGACGTACGCGGTTTCGGGGTCGAAGACGAGACTCCCGCCCGGCCCGACCGTGACGACTGTCGGGCCGCCCTCGCCTTCCTGTGCGGCGGCGGTCCCGGTGGCGGCGACCCCCGCAGCGGCGGCACCGGCACCCGCCCGGAGGAACCTGCGGCGTGTCACCCGCTCGTCTGCATCGGAGTTCATGTCCGGGGCTATGTGACACCGGGTACTGAATACTTTGGTTTGTGGCTCCTGCCGGCCGTCCCGCGAGTCGCCGACGGAGCCGCGACCGTCAGTCCTCGCGTCGCTCCGCGGGCGGCCGCTTAACGCGGGCTGCCAACGGGCCGTCGAGGGCCAGCTGCATCGTCACTTCCGCGCGGAGCCGCTCGGTGACGTCGAAGCCGAGGTTGTCGTAGACGTGGACGGCGCGCTCGTTGTCCTCGTCGACGGTCAACACGAGCGACTCGCAGCCGACCGCGTCGGCGTACGCGACCAGTTGTTTGAGGAGTTCGGTACCCACGCCGCAGCCCCGGTGGTCGGGGTGGACGAACACCACGAGTTCGGGGTCGCTGGCGTCGGCGGGTGCCGCGGCGACGTGCCCCCGGACGCCGTCGTCGGCGACCGCGAGCAGGTTCAGCCCACCGTCCGCGAGGCCGTCTAGCCACCGTTCGATGCGCTCGCGGGTGCGCGGCGGGAGGCCGAGCGTCGTCGTCTCCAAACTCATCGCGTCGTACATCTCGACGAGTGGCGCGCGGTCGTCGGCGGTGGACGGCCGTACGACGTAGGGCTGGCCGTCGTCGTCGAACGCGCGCGGGCACCGTGGCTGGCAGTACGCTGTCCCCCCGCAGCGCGAGTTGTCCCACGCGTCACACGCGGGCCGCTGGTCGCTTCCGTCCACGGGCATACTCGCTCGTAGGGCGCGAACTGCCTTCAAAACGGAGCCGAAACTGTGGGGGTGTTGATAACGGGATGCGGAGCGACACGGCACCCGCAGCGAGCGCGACGCGCGCAAAAACTCCGCGTGCCGAGTCGAGGGTTCCAGAACCCTTTTGCCGGGTCGCTGTCCACGTGCGAACATGGCAGACGTCGAAACCGAACTCCGCAAGGAACTTTTGGACGCGTTCTCGGGTGCCGACTACCCCGTGAAGAACCAGATGGGCCTCGTGCCCGCGCTCCCGAACGGCCCCTCGACGAAGTTTGAGGCTGGCGGCAAGTCCTTCACCGCGATGGAACTGGCGACGAAGCTCTCCAGCCGCGCCGAGTTCCCCTACGACGACGCCGAATCCCTCGTCGACGACGTCATCGAGGGGCTCAAGGAAGAAGGCGACATCTGAACGCGAACCGATAGCGCGACGACGCGCCGCAGTGCGATTTCTCCTTCCGAAACGACTTACGGCGTGGTCGGCGTCGGTACGGTCATGACCGACTGGATTGGCGACGTGTTCACCAGCGAGACCGGCTGGACGCACCTCGAAACGCTCGTCGACGTGCGCGACCGGATGGCGGGGTCGCCGGGCGAACGCGAAGCCGCCGAAGCGACGCGGGACGCGCTCGCGGCCGCCTGCGGGGACGCCTCCCTCGACGAGTTCGAGATTCAGGGCTGGACGCGCGGCGACAGCGCCGTCGAGACGCCCGCCGGCGAGGAGGACTGCATCGCCTTGCCACGCAGCCCGAACGGCGACGTTGCGGGCGAGTTCGTCGACCTCGGCTACGGCCTCCCGAACGACTTCGAGGAGACGGACCTCGCCGGGAAGGTCGTGATGGTGGCCTCGGACGTGCCCGGCTGGTACGACCGCTACCTCCACCGGCGCGAGAAGTACTACCACGCCGTCGAAGCGGGTGCCGCGGCGTTCGTCTACAAGAACCACGTGGAGGGCTGCCTGCCGCCGACTGGGAGCGTCGGCACCGAGGAGCAACCGCTCGGCGAGATTCCCGCGGTCGGCGTCTCCAAGGAGGTCGGCGCGCGCCTCGGTCGGAAGTACGACGGCGACACGGTCGGCGTCTCCGTGAGCGCCGAGGTCGGCGACGCGACGAGTCAGAACGCCCACGCGACGCTCGGCCCGGACACCGACGAGGAACGGCTCGTGACGAGCCACGTCGACGCCCACGACATCGCGGAGGGCGCGATGGACAACGGTGCCGGCACCGCGATGGTCGTCGAACTCGCGCACGTGCTTGCCGACCGCGAGGCCGACCTCGACACGAAGGTTCGCTTCGTCTGCTTCGGCGCGGAAGAGGTCGGGCTCGTCGGCTCGGCCTACGACGCCGCGAACCGGGACCGCGAGCACGTCCGCGCCGTGTTGAACCTCGACGGCGTCGTCGCCGGCCGCACGCTGGAGTTCTACACGCACCACTTCGACGCGCTCGGCGACGCCGCCCGCGAGGTCGCCGACTGCTTCGACCACCCGATTTCGGTGACGCCCGAGATGGGCCCACACTCCGACCACTGGGAGTACGTGAAGCTCGGCGTCCCCGGCTACCACGTCACCAGCCAGACCGACGGCGACGGCCGCGGCTGGGGACACACGCACGCGGACACGCTCGACAAACTGGAAGTGCGGACGTTCCGCGAGCAAGCCATCCTGCTCACGGAGCTCGCGGTCGAACTCGCCAGCGAGGGGTTCGCCGTCGCGCACGCCAGCGAGGCCGACGTCGCCGCCGCGCTCGAGGACGAGGACCTCGCGGAGGGGATGAAGAGTACCGGCGACTGGCCGTACTGACGCCGGGAGCCCGTAGCCTTTTTGCGACTGCCGGCCCCGCGTTCCGACGATGAGCGAGACGAGGCTGCGTGGGGTGTCGCGGTGACGCGCGTCGGCATGCTCGGCGACGGAGCGACGGCTGCCGCCGATGTCGTGCGTGACGCCGGCGGGGAAGCCGTCGTGGGCGACGAGGTGCTCGACAGCGACGCGGACGCCGACGTGGTCGCGGCGCTCGGCGAGGACGCGCTCCTCGACGCGCTCGCCGCGGCGTCCGGCGCGCCCGTCCTCCCGGTAAGCGCGGGCAGCGAGTACGGCGGCGTCACTCGCGACGACCTGCCGGACGCGCTCGCCGCACTCGCCAGCGGCGACTACGAGGTCGACGACCGCCCGACGATGGCGGTCCGCGCCGGCGAGACGGCGGTTCGCGCGCTCGCGGACGTGATGCTCGTGACGGACGAGCCCGCGCGCATCTCCGAGTACGCGGTCACCACGCGCGGCCGCGACGTCGACGAGGTGCGCGCGGACGGCGTCGTCGTGGCGACGCCCGCCGGCAGCCACGGCTACGCCGCCGACGCGGGTGGATCGTTGCTGTCCGCGGACGCCGACGCGCTCGCCGTCGTCCCCGTCGCGCCGTTCCGCGTCGAACGCGTCGAGTGGGTGCTCGACGCGCCCGCCTCCGTCACCGTCGTCCGGGAGGAAGCCGACGTCGCGTTGTTCGTCGACGGCCGCGATTACGGGTTCGCGGCCCCGCACGCCCCCGTCGAATTCGACTGGGGGGAGCCGTTCCTCGTGGCGGTCGTCGCGGCGTCGCGGGGCGTCGGCTTCGAGTGAGCGTATTGGAAAAGACATAATACCGCGACAGACCGACGTTCGCGCATGGCAGTTCCATCGGTCACGCTCTTCGGGCCACTCGACACGGTGCTCGCGCCCTACGCGGAGTACGCCGTGTTGCTCATGGTCGTGTTGAACTTCGTCAGCCGGCGCGTCGCGCACGCCGCCCACGAGCGGCAGGCCGAGGACGGCGCGGACGCGCTCTCGTGGCACCCGTTCCACGCCTTCACGACGTGGGGCGTCGTGCTGTTGAGCTTCTACTACCTCACGCTGCACCACCACAGCGGAATCGTGTTGTCCGCGCTCGCCGTCGGCACGCTCCTCGCCGACTTCTTCGAGTTCGAGGCCCGCAAGGTCGAAGCCCGCGAAGGCCTCGAACTGGAAGCCCCGAAGGGTGCCATCGTCGCGGCGACAATTACGCTCATGTACGCGGCCTACATCAGCGTCTTCTTCCTCGTCAAGCCGTACTGGGTGCAGGTCGTCTGAGGCGGCCCCGGCTCGAACTTCTCGCTACTTCGAATAAACTGTCCAATAACACGGTCGTCCCACCAGTTCTCTCCAGCGACGCGACCCGTCGACGCTCGCCAGCGACGAGCACGCTCCGCTGCGGTTCGGGAACATCTCGGTAGCGACCACGAGTAGCGTAGTGGACGCCAGCAGCGACACGAGCGACGACGAGCGGAGGCGGCGCTACGCAACGGGAGAAACGACGGCGAGGAGGAGCGCGGTTACTCGCTGCTGACCTTCGCGTACAGCTCGCGGCCGAGCGGCACGCCCACCCAGAAGACGAGCGCGCCGAAGATGGCCAGCCAGAACATCGACTCCAGTAGTATCAGCGCGGCTTCGCCGAGCATCGAGAGGTCACTCGGCGGCGCGCCAGTGAGCTGGGGACCCGCGAAGCTCGGGGTCTTGTACCAGCCAGCCAGCACCATCCAGATGAGGCCCGCACCCGTCAACAGGCCGAGCCCTTTCGCGAACTCGTCAGCCATTATCCGAAGGTTCGTCGCCGCTGTCTTTATCCTTTGCCATTCCGCTGGCGCGGAACCGCGAGGAGAACGCGTACACGAGGCCGCCCGCCGCGATGAGACCGACGCCGAGCGCCGCGAACGCGACGTTCACGTCCTCGGGCGCTGCCCGTCCCGCGTTCGTCGCGGTGTCCAGCGCGACGAACCCGAGCACGACCGACACGACGGCGAACAGCGTGGAGAAGACTGTCACGGACTTGTAGAGCCGGTCGGGCACGACCACGTCGCGGCCGCGTTCGTCGTCACCCATTAGCTGGACGAACGGGCGGCCGATACTTCACTGTCGCGGTCGACGGGAAACAGGCGCACTGAGAACGAGGAAAGGAGAGTGTGAGGCGGGAGAGGTGAGGAACGTCGGCGCGGGTCGAAGCCGGTTACTTCGGCGGCCGGAGCTTGTAGTAGCGGCGGTTGAGGTCGTACATGTACCCCTCGCGCATCGTCTTCAGCAGGGCGTACGCGATGGCGCCCGCTATCGGCGGCACGAGGAACGTCAGGTCGAACAGCAGGTTCGAGTCGATGGGAATCAGGTTCTTCATCGACAGCGCGCTGATGGTCACCGCGAACACGACGCCCATCACGCCGACGGACGCCCAGAACGGCTGCTCGACGGGCCGGCGCGCGCTCCCCTTGTTGAGGAACGGGACGATGGCGATGAACCCGACGACGACGAGGTTCGCGACCACGCCGTACGTCCGGTCGGCCATAAGCTTCTCGCCGCCGAGGATGGCGAGGTCGGGGTTCAGCGGGCCGAGCTTCAGCAGGCCGAACGACCAGTAGAGGTACCAGTCCGGCAGGATGATGCTCGGCGTCTGGCTGGGGTTCGCGGGCGCGCCGAGGTGCGGCGGGAGCGTCGACGCCAGGAAGAAAATCATCCCGACGAAGAAGCTCGTGAGCGCGAGGTTCCGGATGAGCTCGTGGGGCCAGACCGGGAACGCGAGCACGTCGCGTTCGACGTAGTCGGACTCCTCGCGGAGGTCCTGGTCCTCCCGGCGGGAGCGCTCGAAGTACTCGTAGGTCAGCCGGGAGAGGCCGGTCGTGCGCTCCTTGCGTTCGCGCCACGTCGGCGTCTCGTCGTCCGGCGGAACGATGCCCGTACCGTCGGTGCGAGCCGCGTCGTCGGTGTGTTCGTCGTCTGCCATGGTTTTAGTGGGGTTCCGCGATGCCCTGCATCCAGACGAGTCCGAGGTGGATGGCGATGACCGTCGTCACCACGAACGGGAGCAGGAACACGTGGAGGATGTACATTCGCTGGAGTGTCGGCTGCCCCGGCGAGAAGCCGCCGAACACGAGCTGTGCGACCCATTCGCCGATGAGCGGAATCGAGAGGCTCATCTCGACGCCGATCTGCCCCGCCCAGAACGCCAGCTGGTCCCACGGGAGCAGGTAGCCCGTGTACCCGAAGACCATCGTGAGGCTGAGCAGGACGATGCCGATGATCCAGTTGACCTCGCGGGGTTCCTTGTACGCGCCCGTGAAGTAGACGCGCAGCATGTGCAGGAACACCGCGGCGGTCATCACCTGCGCGGCCCACCGGTGCAGCGACCGGAGGAAGAACCCGAAGTTCAGGTCCGTCATGATGGCGGCGACCGCGCTGTACGCGACGGTCGCGCCCTCGATGTTCGACGACGCGGCGGCGGCCGTCGACGGCGAGTAGTAGAACCCGAGCAGCGCGCCGGATATCGCCGCGACGACGTACGCCAGCGTCGAGAAGAACCCCAGCGAGTACAGCGGGTACCAGTACCAGAACTTGTTGTCGAGGTTGTACTGCTCGGTGTGGCTCTTCGGCATCTGGAGGTTGACGCGGTAGTACAGCGTCTCCAGCAGTTCGAGGTAGTCGACCAGCCGGAGCCGCTTGTCCAGCCAGACGAGCGTCGCGAGGAACGTGTGCTCGATCGGCGTGAGGTCTTTCTCCTCGAGCCAGGCGTCGTGGTCGTGGTCGTCCTTGCGCTCGACGCTCATCTATCCGTCCTCCGGGCGCGGGTACGCCGTGAAGCTGCGTTTGACGATGCTGTACGGGTCGTAGACTGACTGGTGGCACGCACAGTAAATCTTGTCCCCGGCGCCCTCGTAGTCCGAGGAGCGGTAGCCGGGCACACAGCAGTAGTGCGTGCACTTGTTGAGGAACGCCATGAAGCCGTCCTGCGTGGCGGCGTCGAGCCACTCGGCGACTTCGCCGCTGGCTTCCTCGACGGCGTCTTCGAGGAGCGTGCTTCGGATGACCTGCACCGGAATCGAGTTGTCGGTGTCCTGCGAGCGCCACGTGACGGACGCGGGCTTCCCGATGCCGGCTTCGCCGTAGTCGTTCGCCCACGTGTCGTAGTCGGTGAAGTCGTCGACGTGGACCTGCCCGGAGCCGGGCTGCCAGTCGTAGGAACTGGAGCCGCCCGAGTACCGGAAGTAGTTGTCGCCCTCGTAGCTCGGCTGGAGTCCCTGGTAGTCCTGAATGCCGCAGTACTGGAACCAGTCGACTTCGTACGTGATGCCGCCGAGGTCCTCGCGGGCGACCTGGACGGTCTGTCCTTGCTGTTCGACTTCCTGAACCTCGGGGTAGACGCCGCGGAGGTACCCCTCGTCGTCGATCTCGATGGGGACCATCGGCATCGCGCGCGGCGCGGGGCCGCCGGTGTTCTGGACGCCGAAGTACGTCGTCTGGCCGCCACCGGTCCCCGTCTGGTTGGTGACCGCGTCGAGGCTGGCGACGCCGGCGGTGCCGATGCCGGCCACGCCAGCGCTCCCGACGACGCCTTTCACGAAGCGGCGGCGTCCCGAACTCTCTGGATACTTGTCAGACATTATTTCTCGTAGTAGGGGTAGATTGCCTTCTTGAACTGTTCGCTGACGTCACCGAACGCGGACTCGCCGTCGACCTGGTCCTCGCGGACGTAGAGGTCTTCCCACTTGCGCCGGCGCTTCTTCACGATCATCACGTCCGGCAGGAACTCCTTGCGGTAGAGGAGCAGGACGAACGAGAGGTCGATGAAGATGGCCGCGAGGAGGAACCCGAGGTACATGTTCCCGACGGGGTCGACGCCCCAGCCCGTGACGAGGCCGTACGCGAACACGGCCACGAACGCGATCTCGACCATCGTCAGCAACACGATGGCGATGGTCGCCGCCGTGCTCTCGCGGGCGGGCTCGTATCGGTGGATATCGCCGTAGTTGGAGCCTTTCGAGGACATTATTCCTTGTTAGGTGCGCTCGCGTGCTGTGACTCGCCGTACTTGAGGACGAAGAAGGCGTAGACGAGCGACACGATCATCATCAGGATGGTCGCGATGCCCACGAAGTGTGCCTGGAACGGCACGCCCATCTCTTCGGGGTCGAGCTCGGCTCCACCGCCTTCGCCGCCGGGTGGCTGTCCACTCTCGTTGACGACGACGGTGCCTTCCATGCCGACGCCGATGTGGGGCGTACAGACGTACTGGTACTCCCCGGTCGGCCCGTCGAACGTGTACTCGTACTCGAACCCGGAGTTTTCGAGGGGTTCGTGGCCTTCCCACGTCGCCTCCTCGGGGATGCTATCGGGAGCGACGTTGTGGCCGTCTGACCCCCACACCCACTCGACCGTCGCGCCGCGCTGGATGTAGACGGTCTCGGGGTCGAAGACGGTCTGGCCGTTGGGCCCGACCTGTACCGTCTTCGTCGTCCCCGCGCCCGGGAGCGCTTCGCCCTCGCCGGAGTCGCCACCGTCCGTCGTGGCGGTGCCGGACGTGCCGTTCCCGGAGGTCGTGTTGTTTCCTTCGCCCTCCTGGACGGCGGCGGACGTGGAGGACGACCGAGCGCCGGCTACGCCGATGGCTGCAGCGCCGCCGGCCGAACCGGTCGCAATCTTCAGAAAGTCCCGCCTCTTCATACAGTCGTGAGTCAGGATGGCTCCCGCATAAACCCACCGATGGCCGCGCGGGACGAGACACGCCCTACGCCGGTTCTGCCGCCGTTCAGGGGGCGTCGGAGTGGTCTCGCTGGCTGTCTGTTTCGGGGACGAACGACGGCCGGTCGCCGTCGCCCAGTCCCGCCGAGCGCAGCCGGTTGCGGAACTCCTCGGAGCGGAAGCGGTCCGACAGCCGGGCGTTGGCGACGACGAGCAACATCAGCGCGCCGAACAGCACGAAGCCGACGCCGGCGTTGACGGCGATGATGGCGGAGTTCCCGAGCGGGTGGAGTTCGAGTGTGGTGCCGGCGACCGAACAGGCGCGCGCGGCCGACCCGGGGACCGACGGGCACGACCGCACGAGCGGGTCGTAGAAGAGCGGCGAGAGCACGAGGAGGACGCCGACGACGACCTGCGCGAGGCCGATGTACTGGAGCAGCGTCGTCCCGAAGCCGCCGCTCCCCTCGGGCACTTCCTGTGGTTCGGGGAGGCCGGCGTTCTCGGGCGCGTCGGGGACGTCGTAGTCGTCCATCGAGCACAGCGCCACGGTGGGTTTCACGTCCCGGAGGACGGTGCCGCTGCCCTGCACCGTGCCGTCGGCGTAGACGACCGCGTACCCCTCGTCGGAGTACGCGAGCACGACAGGTTCGCCGTCGATGGTGTCGCGTTCGACCACCGCGAACACGTCCCGCGTGGCGACGCGGTGCCGGAGGTCGTCCTCCACGCGGTCGAGCAGCCGCTCGCCCGTAATCCACGTCTCCGGGTCGAAGGCGGCCTCCCACTCCTCGGCGGACAGCTCGGCCATCTCCTTCGGGCCGAACTCCTCGAAGTCGACCTGCTCGCGGAGCTCTTCGGGGGTCTCGGCGTCGGGCTCCTCGTCCGGCGCAGGCTGGTCGCCCTCGCCGGCGTTGGAGTCAGTCATCACCTCGGAGTTGCGCGTGAAGCGGGTAAACGCTTCCGACCTACACGACGGCGTAGTCGACGCTCGTGTCGTTCCCGTGGACGGTCACGTCGAAGGACTCGTAGCCGAGAACCTCTCTGTCGAAGACCGTCTCGTCGCCGCGTTCGACGACGACGCGCACGTCGTGGCCGCGGTCGTGAATCTCGCGCGTGAGGTCCACTTCCCGGCCGGCGGGGAGGTCGTAGGTCTCGGTGTCGCCGTCGGGCGCCAGCGTCACGGTGACGTTCTCGACGCCCCCACTCGCACGCACGGTGAGGTGTTCCGGGGCGTGCGACGTGCCGACGCCCGTGTGGGGCTCGGTCGTGTCGCTGGTCGTCTCGGTCGGTGTCACCGTGGGCGCAGACGTGGGGGCCGTCGTCTCGCTGTCGGTCGGCGCGAGGCCCGCACAGCCCGCGACGGCGACGAGGAGGGCGACTGCGGCGATTCGCGTCGGGGACATGGCTGGGCGTGCGGCCGAGACCGGTAAACGTCTTGTGCCACTCGCTCCCGTGGTTTCCGCGCCGAGGGAACGAAGCGAACCCGTTTAGTCGCGCCGCGCGAACCACCCGCTATGGTCGCAGACGTGACGGTGGCGAGCGTCGCCGCGCTGCTGGTCACCGCGAGCTTCCCGTGCTACCTCTACGGCGCGTGGATCATCATCGACGCCGAGACCGTCACGTGGGGGACGTTGAGACACCACCTCGCGTACATCTTCGCGGGGCTCGCGCTCAACACCGTCCCCGTCGTCTTCTGGATGGTGCCGGCGCTGTTCGACCAGCTCGGCGGGTTCGCGGTGCTGCACGCGTTCTTCGGCGTGCAGGCGTACGCGCTGCTTGCGTTCGCGCTCACCGGCATCGTCCCCATCCTGCGCGCGAAACGCGAGTACAACCTCTACAACGACCCCGACCAGGACGTCGACCTCGACGAGATTCACGAGAACATGAGCGCGTGGCGGCTCCGACTGCGCGCGGGCGTCATCGGGTACGTGCTCTGCTGGCTGGTCGCGTGGGTGCTGGGCGTCGCGCAGTTCGTGACGAAGTACCAGACGCAGTTCTGAGCCGCGCTACCGCCGCCGATACCAGACGTAGGCGAGGACGACCGCGAGCACGAGCAGGCCGCCGGCGAAGAACAGCGCGCCCGGCGGGAGCGCCTGCGCGGCCGACTGCGACGCGGTGCTCGCGGCGGTCGTCGTCGCTTCCGCCGTCTCCGTGGCCGGCTCGCTCATGATGCCGACGTCGCCACCCTGCGTCGTCGCCGGCGCGGGCGCCGCGCCGCCCGCGTCCCCGCCCGTGGTCTGGTACTCCGGCGACGCCTGCCCGCCGAACAGCCGCTGGACGACGAGGCTCGCGACGCCGAGGAACCCGACCGCGCCGAGCACGCGCAACAGCCGGTCTTTCAGCGACGGCTTCGACGCCTCGTCAGCCGCGAACACGACCAGCGACTCCGACGCGGGCGCGTACACGTTCATCTCCCGGCCCTGCTCGGAGTACCACGTGTCCGCGACCTCCACGAGCTCGGCGTCCACGAGCTTCTCCAGGTGGTAGGTGGCGTTCTGCAGCGACGTCCCCACCTCGTCGGCGACGCTGGAGGCGGTGTCGGGCTCCTCGTACAAGGCGGCGAGAATCTCGCGGGCGGTCCGCGAGGACAGCGCTTCGAACACGTCGTCGGCGGATTCCTCGCGGATGCCGACCACGCGGGAGCCGTCGCCGCGCTCGACGGTCGACCGCGAGGGGAGCAAGCGGTTCTCTGCCATCTGCGCGAGGCTACACGTCGCTCCTTCAAAGCATCTCCTAAAGCTAAAGCCCCGATTTGAGTCTCCGCGGGCGGGCCGAAGCGAGCGCTGACCGACCGGCTACCACTCGCTGCCGTCGGCGAGGTCGACGTCGTGCTGGAGCTTCGAGGACGGACAGACGTCTTCGAGGAGGCAGTCCGAACAGTCCGGGTTGCGCGCGGTGCACGTGTCCCGGCCGTGGCTGATGAGCCAGTGCGTGAAGTTCTGCCAGTGCTCGCGCGGGACGACGCCCATCAGGTCCTCCTCGATGGCCTCCGGGCGCTCCTCCTCGGTGATGCCGAGGCGCCGCGAGATGCGCTGGACGTGCGTGTCCACGACGATGCCCTCCGTGATGTCGTGGCCGTGCTGGAGGACGACGTTCGCGGTCTTCCGGCCGACGCCCGAGAGGTCGGTGAGTTCGCTCATCGTGTCCGGCACCTCGCCGTCGTGGTCCTCCAGGATGGCCTGCGCGGCGCTCTTGATGTAGCCGGCCTTGCTGTTGTAGTACGTGATGGAGTTCAGGTCTTCGGCGAGTTCGTCCTCGTCGGCGTTCGCGTAGTCCTCGACGGACTCGTACTTCTCGAAGAGGTCGGCGGTCTCCTTGTTCACGCGCTCGTCGGTGCACTGCGCGGAGAGGATGACGGCGACGAGCAGTTCGAGGCGGTTCGAGAAGTTCAGCGAGATCTCGGGCTCGGGGTACGCCTCTTCGAGGCGGTCGATGACCTCCTCGACCTGCGCCTCGCGCGTGTCCAGCGGTGTTCCCATACGCCGGCAGTCGGCCGTGCGCGCCTTCCCTGTAACGGAACCGTCCGGCGGACGGCCGCGTCCCGGGGCGGCGGGCTTCCGGGACGTTTATGCGCGCGACAGCCGCCCATCGGGGTATGAAAGCGACCGCGCGAGCCCACCCGATTCAGGGCATCGTGAAGTACCACGGGATGCGGGACGACGACCTCCGGCTCCCCTACCACGACTCCATCAGCGTCTGCACCGCGCCGAGCAACACGACGACGACGGTGGCGTTCGAGCCCGACCGCAGCGAGGACAGCTACGTCGTCGACGGCGAGGTCGTGGACGGCTCCGGCGCCGACCGCATCCGGAAGGTCGTCGACGAGGTCCGCGAGCGCGCGGGCGTCGACCACCGCGTGCAGGTCGAGAGCGTGAACAACTTCCAGTCGAACATCGGCCTCGGGTCGTCGGCGTCGGGGTTCGCGGCGCTCGCCCGCGCGGCCACCGAGGCCGCGGGGCTGGACCTCTCGCTGCCCGAGATTTCGACCATCGCGCGGCGCGGGTCGGCGTCCGCCGCACGAGCCGTCACGGGCGGGTTCTCCGACCTCCACACGGGCCTGAACGACGAGGACTGCCGGAGCGAGCGCCTCGACGTCCCCGAGGAGTTCGTCGACGACCTCCGCATCGTCATCGCGAAAGTTCCCTCCTACAAGGAGACGGGGCACGCGCACGCCGAGGCCGCCGAGAGCCACATGTTCGAGGCGCGCCTCTCGCACATCCACGCGCAGCTGGCGGAAGCGCGGGACGCGCTCCGCGAGGGCGACTTCGAGCGCGTGTTCGAGACCGCCGAGCACGACTCGCTGTCGCTGGCCGCGACGACGATGACCGGCCCGTCCGGCTGGGTCTACTGGAAACCGGACACCATCGAGGTGTTCGACGCGGTGCGCGACCTCCGCAGCGACGAGGGCGTCCCCGTCTACTTCTCGACGGACACGGGCGCGACCGTCTACGTGAACACGCGCGCCGAGTACGCCGACGAGGTCGAGGAAGCCATCGCGGACTGCGGCGTCGAAACGGACGTCTGGGAGGTCGGCGGCCCCGCGGAGATTCTAGACGAGAGCGACGCGCTGTTCTGACGGCGGGTACGGTTTTGGCGGTGGCGCGCGTACGGCCGGTATGCGCGTCGTCGTACTCGGCGGTGGCTACGCGGGCGTCATCCTGACCGACCGACTGGAAGACCGGCTGCCGGCGGACGTCGACCTCGTGGTGGTCGACGACACCGGCGAGCACCTCGTCCAGCACGAACTCCACCGCGTGATACGCCACCCGGAGTTCGCCGACGACGTCGTCGTGCCGCTCGACGAGGTCTTCGACCGGGCGCGCGTCGAGGTCGCGACCGTCGAGGACGTCGACCGCGACGCCCAAAAAGTCGCCCTCGCGGACGGCTCCAGCCTCGACTACGACGTGGCCGCGGTCTGTCTCGGCGCGGAGACCGCGTACTACGGCCTGCCGGGCGTGGAGGCGCACGCCAGCCCGCTGAAGCGACTGCCGGACGCCGCGCGCATCCGCCGCGAGTTCGAGAATCTCGTCGAGTCGGGCGGCGGCACAGTCGTCGTCGGCGGCGCCGGCCTCTCGGGCGTGCAGATGAAGAGGAAAGTGGATCCCCTAGTTTGATCCCCTTTATGAAGGAAAACGCAGCCGAGCTGACATCCGATATCGTGCTGATCTGTGACACAGGATTATTCGAAAGCACAACGCCCGCCATCGTAACCATGCTGCGCGGTTTGTTGGGAGAAGA
>CAXREU010000148.1:0-9605 GCA_964229715.1 Halobacterium sp. | reverse complement strand
GTACTGCCGGTGAGCACATGAACCCGATTCTGGAAGCAACCGAGACCGCGCCGACGACCGTCGACGAGACGGTCCGCGACTACGACGAACTCCACGACCGAGCACAGGCTGCCCTTCCGGACGCCGTCGACGGCGACGGCGTCACAATTCCCGAGGAGGTCGCCGACGACCTCGCCGACGGCGAAGTCGTCCGTTTCACCGGCTACTATCGCCTCGACATCGCTCAGTAGCGCGGCCCGCGACCGAAGCCGTTTTTCCCGTGCGCGCCCGACGTTCCGCCATGAGCCAATCCGGCGGGAGCACGGACATGACCCTCGCGTTCGAGCTGTCCGCGCTTCAGGAACTCGCGAAACCCGGGACCGCGTTCGCGGGTGCGCGCCAGTGGACCGAGTACGTCGGCGTCGTCTCCGACGAGCCCACGTACGTCGTCACTAACTTCACCCGCAAACGCCGCATCCGCCAGGACTTCTTCTCCGGCCCGAAGGGCCGCAAGGAGAGCCTCGAATCCGTCAAGCGGCAGTTCGACACCGAACGCCACGTCTTCGTCGGCGTCGACGACGACGACCGCGCGCTCGCCGACGAAGTCGGCTGGGAGTACCTCCCGCTGGAGGACGCCGCGGAAAAGGCAGACTGGGAGCTCGCCAGCGAAACCGACGACGACGTCGAGGAAGAAGCCGAAGTCCGCGACGACTGGCCCTAACCCACTTTTTGCTGCGCTCGCGGCCTCCGGCCGCTCGCTGGCAAAAACTTGAGGGAAAAGCGCCGTCGGACCCCGCTCCGGGGGTCCTCGGCGCCCGCGCCTCCGGCGCGGTGAACCGCGAGCGCCGACGGCGCTCGCGGATGCTCGTCAGCGGTTGGTCGGTCTGCTGTCGTTAATTCACGTCCTTCCGCCGGAAGTACAGTTGACTGCCCGCAACGAGCAGTAGCGTCGCGGCCACGAGAATGGCGGCGCCGGCGACGTCGTACGTGCCGTCGACGAGAATCGCGGTCGGGTCGAAGTACCGCATCGGGGCGACGGCGCCGGCCCACGCGTAGTCCGTGCTCGCGAGCAGCGATTCCAGCAGGAACAGCCCGAACACCGTCGCCATCGCCGCTCGCTGGGCGATGCTCTCGCGGTCCGCGAGGACGCTGAACGCCAGCCCGATTGCCGCGCACGCGAACAGGTACGGGAGCGAGAGGAGGTGCACGACGACGAGGTCGACGGTCCCGATTGGGTAGCCGATAGCGCGCGTCGCCACCCACGTCACCGCCGCGACCACGACGTTGATGAGGAGGATCCCGGGTGCCAGCGAGAGGAACCGCTCGCCGACGAGGCGGGCGCGGGAGATGGGCAGCGACAGGAGGACGTCCATGCGGCTGCTCTCGACGTCGCCCGAAATCAGGGAAGCAGCGCTGTACGCGAGGTAGAGCCCCAGCAGGATGACCCACGCGAACTGGTAGAGCTCCGTCGCGAGGAACCCCTCGATGGTGTTGAACGCGCGCAGGCCGAACGCCTCCACGAACACGGGCGGGAGCGCCTCGATGTACTCCTCGAGGTCGAGGTTCCCCGTCAGGGACGGGAAGAACCCGGCGTACATCGCGCTGAACGCTGACAGGCCGACCGAGAGCGCGAGTGCGCCCTTCACGCGTTTGCGAGCGCCGTACGCCGCCAGCTCAAACATCGTCGCCACCCCCGTAGAAGTCGAGGAAGACATCTTCGAGTGGCGCTTCCTCGACGTCGAGTTCCTGGAGCGGATAGCGGTCGAGTTCGTCCACGAGCGCGTCGACGTCGCCCGTGAACGTGAACGAGACGCGCGTCGCGCCGTCGATAGACCGGCGCGTGAGGTCCGAAACGCCGGTGATGTCGAAGGCATCCTCGGAGACGTCGCCGGCGACGCGAGCACGGACGACCTTCCCGCTGCGGTCGAGCAAGGTCTCGACGTCCTCCACGGCGACGAGCTCGCCCTCGCGGAGCACGGCGACGCGGTCGCAGATGCGCCGCACTTCGCTGAGGACGTGACTAGAGAACAGGACGGTGACCCCGCGCTTGCGTTCGTCGTGCACGAACTCGTTGAAGCGGTCCTGCAGCAGCGGGTCCAGCCCGGACGTGGGCTCGTCGAGCACCACGACGGCGGGGTCGTGCATGAACGCCTGCACGATGCCGAGCTTCTGGACGTTCCCCGTGGAGTACTCGCGCACGGGACGGTCCAGTGGCGGTTCGAACCGGTCGAGGAGGTCGTCCCGACGGGAACCTCCTTTCAGCGACTCGTGGAGGTCGAGCACCTCGCGCCCGGTCGCTTGCTCGTCGAACTGGGGGTTGCTCGGGAGGAAGCCCGTGTCCGCAAGCGCGTCGAGGCGCTGGGCTTCGACGGTCGTGTCGTGTCCGAGAATCGAGACGGTGCCCGAACTGGGCGCCTGCATCCCGAGGAGCGTGCGGAGGGTCGTCGTCTTCCCGGCGCCGTTCGGCCCGAGGAACCCGAACACTTCGCCGGCTTCGACCTCGAAGGAGACGTCGTCGACGGCGACGAGGTCCCCGTATCGCTTGGTGAGGTCGTGGAGTTCAATGGCGGCCATAACGGACAGACGCACACACCCGCCAAGAAGATTCGGCCCGAGAGCAGCCAACAGCGACCCGACCAGCCGGGGCTTTCTAAACGTACGCCTCTCGTCGTCGCACAGAGAGCATTCCAATTTCCAGACGGCGTTCGCGGGGCTTAACCGCTCGGGGGGCCAACCGCGTGGTAATGACCGAGCCGCGCGTACCGGGGGCCGAGGACGACGACGCGTGGGTTGACCTCCCGTGTGGGGAGGAGGCTCACGTGAAGGACTTCGACTTGGGGATGCGGGAGTACGAGTGCTCGTGCGGAGAGACGCACGCGGTCGTGATGGACATGCATCCGCCGTCGCGGTTCGTGCCGGAGGACATTGTCGCGGTGTTGAAGGAGGCGGTGACGCCCGCGCCCGAGGACGAGTTCGAGGAGTTCGGGACGCCGCATTTGATGGGCGCGGTGATGGAGCAGCTCCCCGAGGACATCGTCGCCGTGGACGAGAGCGAGAACGGGAGCGTCGGCTACGCGCTGCTGTGGGTGACGGACCTCGACGCGCGCGAACTGCACGAGGTCGTCGTGGAGTTGGTCGTGGAGCTGATGGACCACGCGGTGAGTCACGCCGACGACAGCGGCACCGAGAGCGAGTTCGAGCAGCAGATGCAGGAGTTCGACGTGAGCGAGTTCGTGGACGCGTACCGCGCGCAACGGGACTTCGAAGACGAATACGATACGCCGGCGTAGACCGCCATCGTCGGAGTATCGGCAGTGCTCGCGTGGCGGATGCGGGCGTCGGTTTTGCTCTGTGTGTCCCGCAGCGACGTTCAGCCGGTCGTGTCGTCGAGTCGCCTGCAACGCTTCGATTTTCGCAATTCGACTTCGAACTTCTGTCCATTCCGCGGGGCTTATTACGATGGGCGAACTCCGACCGAGTAGAAATGAGCGAGCACGACGACCGCACGGTACTGCTCATCGGGAGCGGCCCCATCCAAATCGGACAAGCGGCTGAGTTCGACTACTCCGGCGCGCAGGCCTGCCGCGCGCTCCAGGAGGAAGGGGTGCGAGTCGTGCTCGTCAACTCCAACCCCGCGACCATCATGACGGACCCCGAGATGGCCGACGCGGTGTACATCGAACCCATCACGACCGACGCCATCGCGGAGGTCATCGCCCAGGAGAACCCCGACGGCGTCATCGCCGGGCTCGGCGGTCAGACCGGGCTGAACGTCACCGCCGAACTCGCCGAGGAGGGCGTCCTCGACGAGTACGATGTCGACATCATGGGGACGCCGCTGGACACCATCTACGCGACCGAGGACCGCGACCTGTTCCGCCAGCGCATGGAGAACCTCGGCGAGCCCGTCCCCGCGTCGACGACCATCACGCTCGACGAAGGTGAATCAGTCTCGGACTTCGACGAGGACGCGCGGCGCGAGCGCGTCGAGGCCGCCGCCGCCGAGGTCGGCGGGCGGCCGGTCATCGCGCGCACGACGTACACGCTCGGCGGCAGCGGCTCCGGCGTCGTCGACGACATGGACGAACTCGTCGCTCGCGTGCGGACGGGCCTGCGCCTCTCCCGGAACGACGAGGTGCTCGTCACCGAGTCCATCGAGGGCTGGGTCGAACTGGAGTACGAGGTCATGCGGGACGCCGACGACTCCTGTATCATCGTCTGCAACATGGAGAACATCGACCCGATGGGCATCCACACGGGCGAGTCAACCGTCGTCACGCCCAGCCAGGTCATCCCCGACGACGGCCACCAGGCGATGCGCGACGTCGCGCTCGAAGTCATCCGCGATTTGGGCATTCAGGGCGGCTGTAACATCCAGTTCGCGTGGCGCGACGACGGCACGCCCGGCGGCGAGTACCGCGTCGTCGAAGTGAACCCCCGCGTCTCGCGCTCGTCGGCGCTGGCGTCGAAGGCGACCGGCTACCCCATCGCGCGGGTCACCGCGAAGGTCGCGCTCGGCAAGCGCCTCCACGAAATCGAGAACGAGATTACGGGCGAGACCACCGCCGCCTTCGAGCCCGCAATCGACTACATCGTCACGAAGGTGCCGCGCTGGCCCAAGGACAAGTTCCCGGACGTGGACTTCGAACTCGGCACGGCAATGAAGTCCACGGGGGAGGCGATGGCCATCGGCCGGACGTTCGAGGAGAGCCTCCTGAAGGCGCTGCGCTCCTCGGAGTACGACCCGGACGTCGACTGGGGCGCGGTCAGCGACGAGGAACTCGAAACCGACTACCTGGAGACGCCGACGCCCGACCGCCCGTACGCGGTGTTCGAGGCGTTCGACCGCGGCTACACTGTCGACGAGGTCAACTACTTCACGAACTTCCGCGAGTGGTACCTGGAGCGCTTCCAGAACGTCGCCGAAGCAGCGGAAGCCGCCAGCGAGGGCGACTTCACGGCCGCCGCCACCGCGGGCTTCACGAACCACGAAATCTCGGCGCTGGCGGGCGGAGAGTTCGACGACGCGAACGCGTCGTGGCTGCCCGGCGCGACCGACGACGCCGAAGACGAACTGGCGCCCGACGGCGCCGGTGCGACGGTCACCGACATCGAGGAGGCTGTCCCCGGCCGCTCGTACAAGCAAGTGGACACGTGCGCTGGCGAGTTCGCGGCGCAGACGCCGTACTACTACTCGTCCCGGCGCCCCGAGTGGTTCAACGGCCCGCTCAAGGGCGACGCGGCCGCGGGCGAACTCCGCGTGAACACGGACGTCGACTCCGTGGTCGTCGTCGGCGGCGGCCCCATCCGCATCGGGCAGGGTGTGGAGTTCGACTACTGTTCGGTACACGCGGTGCGCGCGCTCCGCGAGGCGGGCATCGAGGCCCACGTCGTGAACAACAACCCCGAGACCGTCTCGACGGACTACGACACCAGCGACGGCCTGTTCTTCGAGCCGATTACGGCTGAGGAAGTCGCCGACGTGGTCGAGGCGACGGACGCGGACGGCGTGATGGTCCAGTTCGGCGGCCAGACCTCCGTGAACGTCGCGGACCCGCTGGAGGCCGAACTGGAGCGCCGCGACGGCGTGGACGCCGAGATTCTCGGGACGAGCGTGGACGCGATGGACCTCGCGGAGGACCGCGACCGGTTCAACGTGCTGATGGACGAACTCGGCATCAGCCAGCCCGACGGCGGCTCCGCGACCAGCGAGGAGGAAGCGCTCGACCTCGCTCACGACATCGGTTACCCCGTGCTCGTCCGCCCGAGCTACGTGCTCGGCGGGCGCGCGATGGACGTCGTCCACAGCGACGAGGAGCTCAAACACTACATGGAGGAGGCTGTCCGGGTCAGTCCGGACAAACCCATCCTCGTCGACGAGTTCCTCGCCGACGCGGTCGAACTCGACGTTGACGCCGTCGCAGACGGTGAGGACGTCCTCATCGGCGGCGTGATGGAGCACGTCGAGACCGCAGGCGTCCACTCCGGCGACTCGGCGTGTACGATTCCGCCGCGCTCGCTCGACGAGGAGACGCTCGGCCGCGTGCGCGAGGTCACCGAAGACATTGCCACCGCGCTGGACACGGTCGGCCTGTTGAACGTCCAGCTCGCCGTGCAGGACGGCGAGGTGTACGTGCTCGAAGCGAACCCGCGCTCCTCGCGCACGGTGCCGTTCGTCTCGAAGGCGACCGGCGTCCCGATTGCGAAGCTCGCGGCGAAAGTGATGGCCGACTTCTCGCTGGCCGACCTCGATATCAGCGAGGGCGTTCCCGAGCAGTACAGCGTCAAAGAGGTCGTGTTGCCGTTCGACCGCCTCCCGGGCTCGGACCCCCGCCTCGGCCCGGAGATGAAGTCCACGGGCGAAGTGATGGGCACTGCTGCGGACCCCGGACTCGCGTACTGGAAGGCCCAGCGCGCCGCGGGCAACGACCCCGAAATCGGCGGCACCGCGGTCGTCGACCTCCCGGTCAGCGGCTTCGAGGAGTACTTCGACGTGCAGACGTTCGACGACCTCTCGGAGGCGATTCGCCGCGGCGACGTCGACTTCGTGATTTCCGACGAGCGCGACGCCCTCGAGACCGCCGTCGAGGAGGAGGTGCCGTATCTCTCGACGGTCGAAAGCGCGGAGGCGATGCTCGAAGGAGTCGCCCACCATGCCGACGACCTCGACGTGCTGCCGGTCAGCGAGCGCCCGATTCGCGACGAGCAGTGGGGCTAACTCAGGCGACTACGAGCACGGCCGCACCCACGGCGACGAACGCGGCGAGCGCGTACCACGGCTCCCGGCGGACGGTCCGGCCGGCGACGCTGCCGTAGCGCCGGAGACCGAGCGCCGCCGCGACGAACACGACCGCGAGCGCGACACCGAGACTCGTGTACTCGATTGCGTGGAGGTAGCTGGCGAACGCGCCGACGGCGGCGCCGAGCACGCCGGCGTGCCACTCGCGGAACGTGAACGTATTCTCGGAGAGAACAGATTCGGACATTAGTTTCGCATTCATCCCTCCTGGATTTATAACTTCGGTGCGCACGTTCCCGACGGCTAACCTGGTGGTTCGACGGAACGTGAACACTGCTAGTGGCGGACGACGTGAGGAACGACGAGAACGAAGTGAAGCGAGGTTAGTCGGCCGTGACCGTTGTGCGGCTTGAGGCCAGCGCGAGCACGTCGTCGAAGAAGTCGAGGCTGTCGTGGGG
The DNA here is from genome assembly GCA_964229715.1 of Halobacterium sp. Taxonomy (GTDB): domain Archaea; phylum Halobacteriota; class Halobacteria; order Halobacteriales; family Halobacteriaceae; genus Halobacterium. The sequence continues at coordinate 2,429 of CAXREU010000148.1, read as the reverse complement.
GCCGGGGTTGGCTTCGGGGTGGTACTGACGCGTGATGACGTCCAGTTCCTCGGAGTCCAGTCCCTCGGGGGTGTCGTCGTTGACGTTGACCTGCGTAACGTCGAGGTCGCCGGGTTCGGCGACCGTGTAGCCGTGGTTCTGCGTGGTCATCACGACGCGGCCGGAGTCGTAGTCCAGAACGGGCTGGTTGACGCCACGGTGGCCGAAGTCCATCTTCTCGGTGGTGCCGCCGAGCGCGCGGGCGACGACCTGCTGACCGAGGCAGATGCCCGCGACCGGGAGGTCGCCGACGAACTCGGAGACGAGCGTCTCGGCGGCCTCGAAGTTCGCGGGGTCGCCTGGGCCGTTCGAGATGAACAGCACGTCCGGGTCGACGGTCGCGAGTTCCGCGGGCGTGGTGTCGTAGGGGAGGACGTGGACGGTGGCGCCGCGCTCGACGAGCTCGGAGACGATGGAGCCCTTCGCGCCGCAGTCGACGAGCGCGACGTCGGTGTCGCCGTCGCCGTGGACTTCGGGTTCGTCGACGCTGACGCGGCTGCCGATATCCGTGAGGTCGCTCATGTGCGGGCAGTCCTCCAGTTGCGCGCGGGCGTCCTCGGGGGTGGCGTCGGGGCCGGCGGCGATGCCGACCTTCATCGCGCCGCCCTCGCGGATGTCGAGGACGAGGTCGCGGGTGTCGAGGCCGTCGACGGCGGGGACGCCCTCCTCGGTGAGCCACTCGGCGACGTCGTCGGTGAGTTCGCGGGCGACGACGGCGCTGGGGTGGACGCGGTCCGACTCGAAGCGTTCCTCCCGGACGCCGTAGTTGCCGATGAGGGGGTACGCGAAGGTGAGTACTTGGGCCTCGTAGGACGGGTCTGTGAGGCTCTCCTCGTATCCGGTGTACGCGGTCGTGAACACGAGTTCGCCTCGCGCCTGGCCCGGGGAGCGGGCGTTGGCTTCGACCACGTCGCCGGTCTCTAACGCGAGGTAGGCGTCCGACATTACGAGATTCAAACGCAGCCCCGGAGTATAAATCTTGCTTTCGTAGCGAGGTTACGAAATTCGAAATTCTTTTTGTCCGGGGGACCAACGCTGAGGCATGGACGACATCGACCGCCGCATCCTCGACGCGCTGCGACGGGACGCCCGCACCCCCTACACGGAAATCGCCGACGACATCGGCGTCAGCGAGGGCACCGTCCGCAACCGTGTCGATAGCCTCCTGGAGGAAGGCGTCATCGAGCGATTCACCGTCGCCACCTCCACGGGCAACGTGAAGGCGATGATAGAAATCGGGGTCGCGATGGACGTCGACACCCACGAGGTCGGCGACCGCATGGTCGACTGGGAGCCCGTCGACTTCGTCTGGCAAGTATCGGGCGAGGACGACATCGTGCTCGTCGTCGACGCCACGGACACCGGCGGCGTCAACGAGCTCGTCTCGAAGGCCCGCGAGCAGGAGGAAGTCGTCTCCACGAAGACCCGACTCATCCTCGACGAGAAGCTCGGCTGACCGTAGCGAGTCGAAGCGCTATTTACCCACGTTCCCGTCGTTGACGCCATGAGCGATTCAGGGCCCGACGTGCCCGCCCAGTCCGCGCGCACCGACGAGACCGCGGAGAACGCCGAACAGGACGTCGTCGCCGTCGACGCCTACGACGAGAAGGAAGGCCTCGCGAACCGCCTCGACGCCCACACGGGCGACGGCATCCGCCACCGCGCGTTCACCTGCCTGCTGTTCGACGAGGACGGCCGCGTGCTGCTCGCCCAGCGCGCCGCACGCAAGCGCCTCTGGGACACCCACTGGGACGGCACCGTCGCCAGCCACCCCGTCGAGGGCCAGACTCAGAAGGAGGCCACCCGGGAGCGCCTCGAGGAGGAACTGGGCATCACGCCCGACCAGTACGACGACCTCGAAGTCACCGACCGCTTCGAGTATAAGCGCCACTACCTCGACGAGGGCCTTGAGTGGGAGGTCTGCGCGGTGCTCGTCGCGACGCTCTCGGACACGAGCGTCGACCCCGACCCCGACGAGGTCGGCGGCATCCTCTGGGCGGATTACGAGGACCTCTACGAGAACCCGCGCTACTACCGCCAGCTCCGCCTCTGCCCGTGGTTCGAAATCGCGATGCGCCGCGACTTCGAGGGCGACTCCGACCCTGTGCCGGACGGCACTCGCGAGTAACACCAGCGGTCGGCTTTTTCCGGCCGCGCCACGAAGCATAGCTGTGCTCGAACTCCGCCGCGCGGCCTACGATGCGGTGCTCGACCACGCGCGAGCGGACGCGCCGTGGGAGGCCTGCGGCGCGCTGCTCGGCTACCGCGAGGACGACCGCGTGGTCGCGGAGGCCGTCCGGCGCGTCCCGAACGTCGCCGAGGCGCCCCGCGTCACCTACGAACTCGACCCGGAGGCGACGCTGGCCAGATCGGACGAGCGTCGTGTAGGG
>CAXREU010000147.1:0-4148 GCA_964229715.1 Halobacterium sp. | reverse complement strand
GAGGAGCAGGCTGCGGACACCGCGGCGCGCGAACTCGAACAGCAGGCCGCGCGCATCCAGACGCGGGTCGGCGTCCCCTGCGACGTCGTTGTCGCGGTCGCGAAGGGGAACCCCGGGGGAACGGTGCTCTCGACCGCCGACGAAGCGAACTGCGACCTCGTCGTCACGCCGTTCGAGTGCGACGAGGACGGCACGCTGACGCCGTTCCTGCGGACGCTGTTCGGGTGCGACGTCTACGTCGTCGCGCTCCAGTCGACCGGCGAGCGCACGCTCGGGAAGCGCGTCATGGTCCCCGTGCGCCGCGCCTCCGACGTCGCGCACGCGATGCTGGACTACGCCGAGCGCCTCGCCGGCCGCAACGGCTCCATCAGCGTCTGTTCGTGCATCGACACCGAGCGCGAGCGTCGCCGCACCGAGTCGATGCTCGCCAACCTCACGGAGACCGTGGGGACGCGCTGTGAGACGCGCGTCTCGCGGTCGTCCATCGAGGAGTGCGTCGAGCGCAACGACGCCCACTACGACCTCGTCTTCCTCGGCGCGAGCACCGACCGCTCGGCCGCCTCGAAGTTCTTCTCGCGGCCGACCTACGAGCGCGTCCGCGACCTCGACACGGACATCGCGGTCGTCCACACGGCGTGACTACAGCTCGTCGACGACGTCGGCGGCTTCCTGTTCGGCGTTCTCGTCGCCGAGCGCGGAGCGCGCGAGCAGTCGACCGCCGATGACCATTGGGCTGATGACGGTGTCCGCGCCCGCGCGGCGGAGCTTCGGCTCGTTCTCCTGTTCGGTGGCGGCGGCAACCACGCGAACGTCAGGGAACGCTTCGGTGACGGTGAGAATCGCGAGCGCGTCCTCGCCGTCGTCGTTGGTCGCCGCGACGACCGCTCGCGCGCGCTCGACCCCCGCCCGTTTGAGAACCTGCTCGTCGGCGGGGTCGCCGGCGAGGACGTCGATGTCGCGTTCGCGGAGGTCCGAGATGTCGGTGCCGCCGCGTGCTACCACGAGGAACTGGCGGCCGCTGGCGGCGAGTTCGGTCAGAATCGGTTCCGTCAGGTCGCCGTAGCCCGCGACGACCACGTGGCCGTCGAGGGACTCTAGGTCGCTCTGTGTCATGCGTCCGAGGGCGCTCGCGAATCGGGCTTCGAGGGCGGGGCCGAGCAGCGCGCCGAGCGCGATAGCGAAACTCGCGGTGCCGAGCACGAGCACGGACAGCGAGAACAGCCGCGCTTCCTGCGTGGTCGGGGTGACGTCGCCGTAGCCGACGGTGCTGGAGGTGACGAGCGTGTAGTAGAACGCGTCCAGCATCGTGTTCACGGCCGTGAACCCGCGCTCGCCGCGGAGCGCGTACGTGCCGATGGTGCCGTACGCCTGCACGCCGGCGAGCGCGCCCGCCGCCGCCAGTTGGCTCGTGGACAGCGAAATCGGCTCGTCGAAGCGGCTGCGCGCGACGGCCAGCACGGGGAAGGCGACGACCGACAGCACGACCAGCGGCACCGAGTACGGCGTCGCCTGCACGAGCCCCTGGCCGGCGGTGACCGGGAGCAACACCATCGTCGAATACCACGCCACTCGGAGACCGCGGCGCAGCCCGAACGCGCTCATCACCATCAGGAAGCCGGTGAGCGAGCCGGTGAACCCCGCGGTCTGGCTGATTGCGGGCGGAATGTACTGGGCGAACGGCCCGAAGTTCGCGGTCGGGTCGACGATGCCGAGAATGCCGACGCCGACTGACAGCGCGGCGACCGCGAGGGTCAACGCGACGGCGACCCGTCCGGTCACTCGCTGCACGCCCGGTACGTCCATGTCACCACGCCCGTGGTCGCTCGTCTTAAACACGGCGGCACGCGTCGGTAGCGTTTTGTCCCGGGCGCGAGTGCTCCGTCGTATGACTTCCACTCCCGTGCAAGCGCTGCACGGCATCTATCTCGGGCTGCTTGCGGGGGTGATTCCGGCGCTCGTGTCGTTCGGGTTCGGTTTCCTCTTCCGGTACGTCACCGGGCTCAGTATCCCCGCGTTCGGTGACGTCGCGCTGGGCGTCGCGCTCGCCGGCGTCAACGGCGGCCTGCTGGCGTTCGCCGACCCGACGATTACGCAGGCGGCGAACTCCACGACGCTCGTGGTCGCCCTGCTCGTTGTCGCGCTGCTGACGTTCTACACGCACGCGGTCGGCGACCGGCTCGGCGCGTCGCTCCCGCGGCGCATCAGTCTCCGGTCGCTGCGCGAGCGCACGCTCCACACTGACGCCATCGAGTTCGTCGGCGGCCGCAACGAGGTTACGGTGAGCGTCGTCGGCGGCGTCCGTGACCTCGAAGGCTACCCGCCGTTGCCGGAGTCGCTGCGCGCGTCGATTCGGGAGGCGGAGTGGCGCTTCCCCGCCGACCTCCCGCTGTCCGAACTGGAGACGCGGTTCGTCGACCGCCTGCGCTCGGAGTTCGACGTACAGGAGGCGGCCGTGACCGTCGACGAGCACGGCCGTGCGGACGTCGCCGCGGCGCCGCCCGCCGCAGGCGTCTCGAAGCGCACGCCCGTCGGGAAGCGCGCGGTGTCGGTGTCCGCGCTCGTTCCAACTGGTATCGCGCGCGGCGACGAAGTGTCCGTGCTCGCAGGCGCGGAGCGCGTCGACGGTACCGTCGTCTCCGCGAAATCCGGCGGCGGGGGGAAACCAACGGAACCGGCCGCACCCGCAGCCGAGGAGGGGGAGGAGACCAAGCCCGTGGCGACGCCCGCGCCCACGACGACGGGTGGTGAAGGTCGCGTCACCGTCGCCGTGCAGCGGCCGGAAGCCGAGTCACTGCTCGCCGCCGAGGGCACTCGCGTCGTCGTGCGCGCCCGCGGCACCCGCCGCGAGTACGAACTCCTCGGGCTGTTGCGCCGCGGCGGCCAGCGCGTCCGCCGGCTCACCCTCGGCGCAGACGCTCCCGTCGTGGACACCACGCTCGGCGAGGCGAACGTCCGGGAGATGTACGGCGTCACGGTGCTGGCGGTCCGCCACGATGGTACGTGGACGGTCGCGCCCAGCGGCGACATCGCGCTAGCGGCCGGTGACGAACTGTTCGTCGCCGGGCCGCGCCGGGACCTCGACGCCTTCGAGGAGGTGGCGACGTGATGCCGGTGTCGCCAACTGAACTCGCGCAGGGCGGCGGCGTCATCCTCGCTGCGGGGCTCGTAGTCGCCGTGCTCGCGGCCGCGTTCCGGTGGTACTTCCGGCAGGAACTCCCGTCCGGCGTGGCGCTGCTCGTGGACGTCTCCGTGGTCGCGTTCTACCTCAACACACGGGTCGCGCTCGGGCAGGCCATCGCCGGCCGGACGGACGTGCTCTCCGTCGAAGCAGTCGTGTTCAACCTCGCCGTGTTCAGCGCTGCCGTACTCGTCGCGCCCGCCGCACGTCGTGCTGGCGACCGCGCCGGCGTCCAGATTCTTGCCGCGACCGGCGTCCGCGAACTCGAAGGCGAGGTCGGCCGGCTCGTGAAAGCCGTCGGACGCGCGGTCGCGGTCGAACTCCCCGAGGACATCGCGGACATCGAGGGCTACGACCCGGTCGCCGCCGACGTCAAGGCCGAACTCGCGGGGAAGACGCTCATCTTCCCGCGCCGGCTCACCGTCGAGGCGCTCCGCGAGCGCGTCGTCACACGGCTGAAAGACGACTACGACGTGGGCTACGTCGACGTCGAACTCGCCGACGACGGCACCGCAACGTACCTCGCGCTCGGTAGTCGCACCGCCGGCATCGGGCCGACGCTCCCGCCGGGCACCGCGGCTGTCGCGGTGCACGCGGACCCGCCGAACGCCGCGGGCCCCGGCGACCTCGTGCAAGTGTGGCAGCCGAGCACGGAAGACCAGGCCGCCGAGCGCATCGCCACCGCCGAGATTCGCGCGACCCACGAGGACACGGTGACGCTGTCGCTGGACGAGTCCGACGCCCGGACGCTCGCGGGCGGCGACTACCGGCTGCTCACGCTGCCGTACGAGCCGGGTGCGGACCGCCAGTTCGCGTCCCTGCTGCGCGCCGCCGACGAGACGATGGTCGTCGTGACCGTCGAAGCCGGCAGCGACCTCGCCGGCGCGCCGGTCGCGACCGTCGAGGGCACCGGTGTCGCGGGCCGCGCGGACCGCCGCCGCGGTGTTCTCGGGCGCGACGCCGGCGAACC
>CAXREU010000146.1:0-4535 GCA_964229715.1 Halobacterium sp. | reverse complement strand
CCTACACGACGCTCTTCCGATCTGCGGCGTCGACGACTCGCTCGTAGTGGGGGCCGCGGCGGCCGCCGAACGTGTTCCGGTCGCGGGCGTGGCGTCCACGACGCCGAGCGTCGAGGGGTCGGTGCGGCGCGGACTGTGGCGGTCCAGAACCGTCGAGACGTCCGACGCGGTTTCGAGGAAGACGTGGCGGCGGTCGAGTTCGGGGGCGCCGAGCAGGCGCTCGCAGGCGGCGTCGCGGCCCGCGGCGTCGCTGACGACGAGAACGTTACAGCCGTCCCGCTTCAGCGCCGCGAGCTCGGTCGAAAACGCTTCGGCGTCCGCGTGCTCCCCCATAATCGACCTAACAAACGCAGGAATAGTATTTACATTTTGGGTCCGCGGTCGCGAATCTTACCGCGTTACCCGCCTCAGCGTCCCGCCCTCAGAGATAGTCGCCGACGAGCGCGTCGACGCGCTCGCGGGTCTCCTCGGGGATGGCCTCTGTGGGCGTGTTGACGGTGCCGTCGAGGGCGTGGCCGCAGTCGCAGTCGCGCTCCTCGGGCAGCGTCTCGATGGCGTGCTCGACGGTGCGCTTGATGGCCTCCTCGTTGGCCGCGGCATTCTCCAGCACCTCTTCGAGCGTGACCTCGCTGTCCGCCTTCCAGACGTCGTAGTCGGTGACGCCCGCGACCGTGGCGTAACACATCTCGGCTTCCCGCGTGAGCTTCGCCTCCGGGATGGCGGTCATGCCGACGAGGTCCCAACCCTGCGCCTTGTAGAACTCCGACTCCGCGCGCGTCGAGTACTGGGGGCCCTCGATGCAGACGTACGTGCCGCCCTCTTGTGTCTCCGCGTCGGTCGCCTCTTCCGCGGACTCGTGGAGGTGTTCGACCATGTGCGGGCAGTACGGGTCCGCGAACGGCTGGTGGACGACGATGCCGTCGCCGAAGAACGTGGAATCACGGTGTTTCGTGCGGTCGAAAATCTGGTCGGGGACGACCAGCGTCTGCGGCGGCAGCTCCTCCTTGAGGCTGCCGACGGCGTTCGACGCGAGGATGCGCTCGACGCCGAGCTGCTTGAGCGCGTAGATGTTCGCCTTGTACGGGAGGTTCGTCGGCGAGCGCTGGTGGTCGGGGCCGTGGCGCGGCAGGAACGCGACCTCCGTCCCCGTGTCGCCGAACTCGCCGACGGTGACGGGCGCGCTCGGGTCGCCGTACGGTGTCGTCACGTCCTCCTCGCGGACGTCGTTCAGCGGGAGCGCTTCGTAGATGCCGGAGCCGCCGATGAAGCCAATCATGACACGACGTGGGCGGCGGACGCACCTAAACGAAACGATGCCGAGTCAGGCGTCGACGCGGAGCTTCCACTCCTCGGGGCCGGCCTTCACGAGCACGTCGCGGCGCACCATCTCCTCGAGCACTTCGTCGAGGCGGTCGGGCTGGGCGATTTCCATCTCGATGCGTTCGACATCGTGGTACGCCGCGAGGAGGTTCTGGATGCCCTCGCGCGTGTAAGGGCCGCTTTCGTCCTTCTCCATGACGCCGGAGATGAGGTCTATCATGTCCTCGATGAAGTTCCAGGGGTAGACGACCCACGCCCACTCGTCGAGATACTCGCCGACGTAGTCGGGGTCGTACTCGCTGGTGCCGAGCAGTTGGAGCGTGGCCGTGCGAATCTCGTTGGCGTCCCGCTCGGCGACGTACTCGTGGGCGCGCTCGATGGAGCCGCCGGTGTCGGCGATGTCGTCGATGATGAGGACGTCCTTGTCCTCGACGGAGCCCTCCGGCATCGGGTACCGGACCTCGGGCTCGTCGGCCTTCTCGGCGGTGCCGACGTAGTGCTCCATCTTGAGGCTGGTCAGGTCGTCGAGCCCGAGGAAGTCACAGAGACACCGGCCCGCGAACCAGCCGCCGCGGGCGAGCGCGACCACGACGTCGGGCTCGAACTCGGAGGTTTTGACGTCGTCGCTGACGTCGCGGCAGAGACCGTAGATGTACTCCCAGTTGGTGATAGTACACTTGAACTCGTCCGGGAGGTCGCTCATTACGTATGGGGTCGTACACCTCGCTACTTAACGGTTTACAGGTGCGCTCGGCCGCCTAAACGTGTCAGCGAGTTAGTCGACGAGAACGCGGGAAAGGTTCAAGCCGCGCGTGGCTGAACCCGGGAACGTGACGACGCCCTCCAACGACACGCCGACCGACCCCCGTCGCCGTCGCGTCCTCCAGTCCGCGGCCGCAGTCGCGCTCGCGGGCCTCGCGGGCTGTGCGGGCGGCGACGGCGACGGACCGACCACTGCACCGACCCGGACGACAGAGTCGACCACGACTGCGCAGACGACCGTCAGCGAGGCCGCGCAACGCGAGAAGGCTATCGAACTCGTGCAGACGCTGGCGGCCGGCGAGTACGAGACGGCGTTCGGGATGCTCTCCGAGAACATCCGGAGCCAGTACTCCGCCGCCCGGTTGGAGACCGACGGGACGCAGACGACGGCCAACTACGGCCGCTTCGAAGGGATTTCGGGGACCACTCGGGAGACGACGGGCGGCTACGACGTGCTCGTAGTGCAGGCGCAGTTCGAGGCCGGCGTGCTCGGCGTGCAGGTGGCCTTCGAGCAGGCGTCCATCGAGGGACTGCAGTTCGTGCCGCTCCAGGGGGCGTACTCGCCGCCCACGTACGCCGACGAGTCCGCCTTCGAGGAGCGCGAGCTGGCGCTCGACTCGCCGGCCTGCGACCTCGGCGCGACGCTGACGGTACCGACCGACGGCGCGAACACCGGCGTCGTGCTCGTGCACGGCTCCGGGCCGAACGACCGCGACGAGACCATCGGCCCGAACAAGCCCCTGAAGGACCTCGCGTGGGGGCTGGCAACCGAAGGCGTCGCCGTGCTACGGTACGACAAGCGCACGTACGCCTGCGACGTGGCGACCGGTGACCTCGGGTTCGACGCGCTCGTCGCCGACGACGCGTTGACCGCGCTCGACCGCCTGCGCGTGGAAACCGACGTGAGCAGTTCCGCGGTCGTCGGACACAGCCTCGGCGGCTACGCCGCACCCCGAATCGCCGAGCGGGACGGCGACGCGGCCGCGTTCCTGCTCGCCGCGCCGTCGCGCCCGCTGTACGAACTCGTCCCCGACCAGCTGCGCTACCTCGCGAACCTCGACGGCACGGTGACCGACGCCGAGCGCTCGCGCATCGAGGACGCGGAGGCGACGGCAGAACGACTCGCAAACGGGAATTACGAGGGGGGCGGCTTCGCGTGGAGCGCGGCGTTCTGGCGAGCAGTTGCGGAGTACGATCCCGTGGCGACCGCGACGGAACTGGACCGCGAGGTGTACGCGCTCCAGGGTGGCCGCGACTACCAGGTGAGCCCGACCGAGGACTTCCCCGCGTGGCGGGACGCGCTCGGCGAGAGCCACACGGCGCTGTACGACGACCTGAACCACCTGTTCGTGGCCGGCGAGGGCGACCCGAACCCGAACGAGTACTTCGAGCCCGGGAACGTCGCCGAGGCGGTCGCGGCGGACCTCGCGGGCTGGCTCGCGTAGGGAAGGAAAACACGCAACACGCGGGAGCGAGAAGCCGCGTCCATGACAGCGACGCGAGTGCTCCTCGTGGACGCGTTCACCGACGAACCGTGCGCGGGGAACGCGGCCGGCGTGGTGCCGGACGCCGACGACCTGACGGGGGGACAGATGCAGGCCATCGCTGCCGAACTCGGCGCGAGCGAGACGGCGTTCGTCCGCGAGAGCGGCGACGCCGACCGCCGGATTCGGTACTTCACGCCGACGACCGAAGTGGACCTCTGCGGCCACGCGACCATCGCGACGCACGCCCACCTGTTCGCGGACGGCGCCATCGAAGCGGGCGAGCACACGCTGGAGACGAACGCCGGCGTGCTCGGCGTCGAAGTCGAGGACGACAGCACGGTGTGGATGACCCAGAACCCGCCCGAGATTCGGGAGGTGGACGTGAGCTACGAGCGCGTCGCGGCCGCCACCGGATTCGACGAGGAGGCGCTCCGGGGCGCCAGCGACGACCTGCCGCTGGCGGTGGCTTCGACGGGGTTTCCGTTCCTCGTCGCGCCCGTGACGTATCTCTCTGATTTGGGTGACGGGAATCCCGACTTCGACGCCGTCGAGGCGCTCGCCGACGACATCGATGCGCACGGCGTGTACGCGTTCTCGTTCGACACGCTGGACGGCGACTCGACGCTCCACGGGCGCGCGTGGGTGCCGAGCGCCGGCATCAAGGAGGACCCCGTGACGGGGATGGCGAGCGGGGCGACGGGCGCGTACCTCGAACACTACGGCGCGTTCGGCGGCGACATCGCCGACGAGATGGTCTTCGAGCAGGGGCACTTCGTCGACCGCCCGGGCCACGTCCGAGTGCGCGTGCAGGACGGCGGTGCGCCGAAAGTCGGCGGCACGGCCGTCGAGACGCTCGATGGCGAACTACCGGCGCCGCCGGTCGAGACCGACGACAGCCGCGACCCCTAGTCCTTCGAGTACGGCGCCTCGCCGAACTCGAACGCGTCGTCTTCTTTGAGCTTGCGG
>CAXREU010000145.1:0-32972 GCA_964229715.1 Halobacterium sp. | reverse complement strand
GTCTCGTCGACGGTCGTCGGCGCGGTCTCGGTTGCTTCCAGAATCGGGTTCATGTGCTCACCGGCAGTACTGTGTGCCGTGCCAACGTATGTCACGAAAGAATATAAGCATACCGGAAGGTCGGCTGGGATGCGAGCCACACGAGACGAATACGTAGCAACGAGCGACGAACGGCCGCGGCGGGCGCTACTGCTCCTGCGGGATGGCGAGCTCGTCGATTTCGAAGTTGTCCTGGAGGAGGATGTCCTGCTGGTCGGCGACGACGGCCTCGTCCTTGATGAGCTTCTTGTACTTCGACTGCGGCGCGAGGTTCCCGATGAGCACGCCGCCGATGAGCTTGCCGTCCTTGAACGTCAGGCGGCGCCACTCCGTGTCGCTGTACTTGCGTTCGCAGGACTCGTCGCCCATCGTCGGGAAGCCGAAGGAGAGGAACGGGAAGTCGAAGTGCGTAATCGAGTACGAGGACACCCAGCGGAACGGCTCGATGTCGACGTCGTAGCCTTCGTCCGCGAGCATCGTCTTCCCGGCGAGGGCGCCCTGCTGTTTCGCGGAGCCCCACGAGCCGTTCTGCGCGCGCTCGTCCATGATGGTGTCCCAGTACTGGGTGATGTCACCGGCCGCGTAGACGTCCTCGACGTCGGTGCGCATGTACTCGTCGACGTGGACGCCGTTCTCGATGGTGGCGTCGGTGTCCTGCAGGATTTCGACGTTAAAGTCGAGGCCGATGGCGACGCCGACGAAGTCAGACTCGTGGCGGTCGCCGTTGCCGTCGACGGTCGCGACGACTTCGCCGTCGTCGTTCGTCTCGAAGTGGTCCGCGCCGGACTCGAAGACGGGCTCGACGCCCTTCTCGCGGAGCCCCTCGTGGATGATTTCGGCGCCCTCCGCGCTGAGCGCGTACCGCCACCAGCGGTCGCCGCGCATCAGGTACTTCGCGTCGACGCCCTGGCCGCCGCAGATGGCCGCGAGGTCGATACCGAGCAGGCCCGCGCCGACGACGACGCCCGTGTCGGCTTCCTCGGCGTGCTCGCGAATCTTCCGCGCGTCCTGGAACGTCCAGAAGTGGTGGACGCCCTCCGCATCGGAGTTCTCCACGGGGAGCTGGTTGGGCGTACCGCCCGCTGCGACCAACAGCTTGTCGTAGCTAATTTCGTCGCCCTCGTGGGTCTCGACGGTGTGGGCGTCCGGGTCGACGTCCGTGACGAGCGTGTTCAACTGGAGGTCAATGTCGCGCTCGTCGTACCAGTCCGGTTCGTGGATGCTGATGGGGGCTTCCGGGAGCTTCCCCTTCGCGAATTCCTTGATGAGAATCCGGTTGTAGAGGGCCTCGCCCTCGTCTGTGACGACGGTGACGTCGGCGTCGGGAGCCTCCTCGCGGATAGCTTCGGCGGCGGAGCTGCCCGCAATGCCGTCGCCGATTATCACGTAGGACTCGCTCATGTTCGGACTGTGGCATTCCGGGTTAAAGTGGATTGCTATCTCTCCGGCGCGGCGAGAATGTTGCGAGAACACGGCGTTTGCGCCGGATTCTCGTGACGTGTCACTCCGTAGCCGTTGAGTAAGTCCTGCTTTCGGCCCGGTATCGATGCCGGGGCGCCCACGTAGGCTCGTCGTTGTCGAGCGTTGGCGGCAGCCTTCTGGCGTGGTGGCGTCCCACACGGTTCGAGTAGGCGAACACGCAAACACCAGTAATATGGCGTTAGAAGGCCTGTAGTGCGAAAATTAGGATGAACTATCGGTGGCCTTTATCTGCAATCCCGCCGATGGTTCAGTCGTCCCACTCGCCGGGACTGATACACGATGTACGACCAACAGTCGCTCCAGCAGCCGCAGCTATCGGGAATCAATCACAGCGCGCAGCAGCCGATTGCACAGCAGCCCCAGTTCGGCCAACAGCAGCCGCAGTACGCCAGCCAGCAGGCCCAGCAGCCGCAGTACGCCGGCCAGCAGGTCCAGCAGCAGCCACAGCTCAGCCAGCAGGCCCAGCAGCAGCCACAGCTCAGCCAGCAGCAGCCGCAGTTCGCGAGCGCCCAACAGCCGATTCCGGCGGCAAACGTCCAACAGCCGAATCCGGTCGCACAGCAGCCGGCGTCCGCGAGCCAGCAGCTGGCGCCACAGCCGACCCCGCAGGTCAACCCGGTCCAACAGCCCAGCCCGACACAGACGCTCGCCAGCGGGTACGAGCAGGTGCCGTCGGCCGTCCAGCAGAGCCCGCAATCCCAGCAGATTCCGGTGGGCTCCGCACAGAACGGCCTCGCTGAACAGATTCCAGTGCAGTTCGGCCAGCAGACGTCCTGGACGCCGAACCAGTCACAGCCCACCCGCCAGGAGGTCGAAATGGTCGACACCCAGACGATTGCAGACGTGCTCGCTCGTCGCGTGGGGCTCACCACCCAGCAGCTCGCACAGGCGGTCCCGCGGCTCCGCCCCGTGCTCGCCGACCAGCAGCCGGCGCCGATGCAGCAGTGGTCGAGCACCGAGCAGTCCGCGCCCACTCAACAGCCCCCGAGCCGATGACGTGGCAACAGAGTTGGCCCGCGGACGCGACGTACGGGGCGTTCGCCGATAGCTCGACGCCGGCCAACCAGTCGGCGGGCCCTCACGGTACCACGCCGGTCCGGCCCGCGGGCGGCGTCGAACAATCCACGCCCCCAGCCCAATCGGACGTCACCGCGGTACCGGCCTCGGGCGCCGTCCCGCTGGTCGACGTCGTAGAGTCCCCGGACGAACTCGTCGTGCGCGTGGACGTGCCGGGCTTCGAGAAAGACCAAATCGAGATTCAGGCCGACGCCAATCGGCTCTACGTCAGTGCCGACCGCTCTCGCGCCGACGAGGAGCGCGAACGTAACGAGCGAGCGCTGCTCACCGAACGACCGGTTCGCGTCGAACGCGTGATTCCGCTACCGACGCAGATTCACCCCGAACAGGTGACGGCGACGCACGACGACGGCGTCTGTGAGATTGTCGTCCCGAAAGACGAGACCGAGCGACGCCACGAAGTCGGCTTCCAGTAGCCGTCGCCGGTCGCCCTTTTTTGTGGTCAGTGCACGCGTCCTCGAAGCAGCCGGCTCGCACCACGGAATCCGAAACCGCCTTAGTAGTGTAGTGTTAACGAGTGCCAACAGCAGTCGCGAACGCCGCGACCGCACCACGTTAACCAATGACTACTGTCAAATACAGGCTCGTTTCGGAGCTCGCGCGTGCCGGCGACCAGTTCGACGTGCCGACGGGCATCACGCCCGTCGTCAAACCGAGCGACAAACCCGGGCTCGTTCGCGTCACCTACCTGAAGCCGGTTACGTCCATCCCCATCGAAGACGACGCCCAGCCCGGATACGTCGCCTGAGTTCGTCGGGACGTTCTTTAGGCCCGCGTCCGTACCCGAGGACGTGAAACTCCACCAGAACGCCAAGCACTTCGCGTCCCGGAAGGCGCTGGAACTGCCCGGCGTGCGCTCGGTCGCCAAGAAGGGGCTGGTCGACCTCCACGTCCGCATCTTCTCGGGGAAGGCCGACGAAGCCCGCCGCGACGAGCGCCGCGACCACCTCAAGGATTTCTTCGACGCCACGATGGACATGTACCTCGCCGCGCTCCAGGAGGGCTACTCGGAGGCCGAAGCCCGAGAGACGACGCACATCGTCGCGAACTTCGACTTCTACAACCACGGCTGGGCGGAAATGATGGAGTTCCCACCGAGCGAACTCTCCGACCACTACGAGCGCTACGAGGCCTTTTTCGACGCCCACGGTATCAGCGTCGACGACCCGCTCGGCGAGTTCCGGCCCGCCGACGGCGTCGCGGACGCCCCCGCGACCCCGGAGCGCCTCGACAAAACGGACTTCGAGCACACGGAAGGCGGCTACGCCGACGACGTCTACGTCGAGACCGAGGACGGCGAGGTGCAGCGCGGCGACATCGAAGAACCTGACGACGTCGACCCGTCGAAGAGTCCTGGGACGTAACTACGCCTCCTTCTCGCCGGCAATCCTATCTGCACACTCGTATCCGGCGACGATGCCGCCGTTGAGCGAGCGCTCGGGGTACTGGGCGCGGGAAGCCATCCCGGCGTAGTAGACGCCGTCGGCGACCTCGGTGTCGAGGTGGTAGGGAATCACCATGTCGAGGTAGCCGCGCTCATAGACGGGCGCTGTCCGGGGGTTGCGCGCGGTGGAAATCCAGTTGACGTGCGAGCGGTCGAACTCGGGGAACAGTGATTCGATGCCGTCGAGCCAGTGCTCGGCGACCTCGTCGTCGCTCATCTGCCAGACAGGGTCGTCGGCGCTTTGGATGTACTTCGGGACGTAGAGGAGGTGCTCGCCGCCGTAGCGCTCGGGGGGGACGAAGTTCGTGTGTTCGATGAGCGCGCCGAAGGGGGCGTCGTCGGCGATGTTCAGCCAGTAGGTGTCGGTGAGCGGTCGGTCCATGCTGACGATGGAGCAGACCGTCCCCTGAAACGTAATCGCGCACTCGTAGCCGGTGAGAGCTTCGAGGACGTTCGGCATCGCGGCGACCACGACGGCGTCCGCGTCGACGGTTTCGACGTTCGTGAAGCCGTCCTCTGCGGGGTCGCTGTGCTCGACGGTCACCGTCTGGAGTTCGCCGTCAGCGGTGCCGACGTTCGTGACACGCGCGTTCGTATCGATGTTGTCGCGACCGACGTCCTCGACGAGCGCGTCGTTCAGCCGGCCGAAGCCGCCGTCGAGGTAGCCCAGCGGCTCGCCGCGCAGGAGGTCGCGCTCGCCGCGGAACTTGATGCGGCCCAGCAGCCACGCCGCGGAGACGTCCTCCATGCGCTCGCCGAACTTCGCCTCGAGGAGGGGTTCGAAGAACGTCTCGTAGACGTTCTGCGTGGTGTGTTCGATGCAGAACTCCTTGACCGGCACGTCCTCGAAGTCCTCGAGGTCGTCGTACGTGTCGAAGCTCGGGATGCCGCCGCGCACGTCGACGTCGAGCGTGAGCATCCCGAGGCGGAACTTGTCGTAGAGACTCCAGTGCGGGAACGCCAGAATCTCCCACGGCTTGTCCATCGGGTGGACGGTGCCGTCGACGTAGTAGGCGTTCTTCCCGATGGGCCACTGGAGCTCGTCGCCGAGCCCGAGGTCGTCCAGCAGGTCGACGATGGTCTCCTCACTCGCGGAGAGGTGGTGGTAGAACGTCTCGATGGGGTCGCCGGCTGTCTCGGTGGTCGCCGCGAGGCCGCCGACCTGTCCGGACGCCTCGAAGACGCGCACGTCGTGGCCGTGGCCCTGGAGTCGGCGCGCGGCCGCCAGTCCCGCGATGCCGCCCCCGACGATGGCAATCATGCTCGCAGGTCGGGCGCGACTCCGGGTTAACGTTGTGGTCGCCCGCGCGTTGCGGAGTCCGCTACGCTTTTGCGCGACCCCCGGTAACGGACGGGCATGGTTACCGTCCGCGCGCCGGCGACGAGTGCGAACCTCGGCAGCGGCTTCGACGTCTTCGGGGTGGCACTCGACCGACCTGCGGACGTCGTTCACGTCGAGCGCGCATCGGAGACGACAATCGAGATGACCGGGATGGGCGCGGACTGCATCCCCGAGGAACCGATGGACAACACGGCCGGCGTGGTCGCCGAGGAACTTGGCGCACCCGCCCACATCACCATCGACAAGGGCGTCCGGCCGTCGTCGGGCCTCGGGTCATCGGCCGCCAGCGCCGCGGGCGCGGCCGTCGCGCTCGCCGAACTGTACGACCGCGACCTCAGCCAGCGGGAACTCGTGCGAGTCGCCGCGGAGGGCGAAGCTGCCGTCTCCGGGGACGCGCACGCGGACAACGTCGCGCCCGCCATTCTCGGCGGGTTCACGGTCGTCCGCGACGACGGCATCGAGCGCGTCGCCGCGGACCTCGCGCTGGTCGTCTGCCTCCCGGACATCGTCGTCTCCACGCGGGACGCCCGCGGCGTGGTTCCGGAAACCGCCGCCATGGAGGACGTCGTCGACACCGTCGGGTCGGCGGCGACGCTCTCCATCGGGATGTGCCGCAACGACCCCGAACGCGTCGGCCGCGGCCTCGAGGAACACCTCGTCACGCCCGCTCGCGCGAAGCTCATCGACGGCTACGACGCCGCCTGCGAGGCCGCCCGCGAGGCCGGCGCGACGGGCGTCACGGTCAGCGGTGCCGGGCCCGCGATTCTCGCGGTCTGTCGCGACGACGACCAGCGCCGCATTGCGAGCGCCCTCGTCGACGGGTTCGAGGCCGACGGCGTGGACGCGACTGCGTACCGCTCGCGCGTCGGCGACGGCGCGTCAATTCTCTGAGCCGTCGACGTTCCTCATCACTCGGAAGGCGGCGCGGTAGTTCGGCGAGGACGAACCCGCGTCCCGAAAAAACGGAGCCGCTACAGCCGGTCGAGAATCGCGTCGCCGACCTGCTCGGTGGTGGCGTCGCCGCCGAGGTCGGGCGTCCGCGGGCCGTCCGCGAGCACGCCTTCGACGGCGTTACGGACGCGCTGGCCGTCCTCGTTGTCGCCGAGGAACTCCAGCAGCATCGCCGCCGACAGCACGGTCGCGCCGGGGTTGGCGACGCCCTCGCCGGCGATGTCCGGCGCGGTGCCGTGGACGGGCTCGAACAGCCCGCGCTCCTCGCCGACGTTCGCCGAGGGCAGCAGGCCGAGCCCGCCGACGAGGCCGGCTGCGAGGTCCGAGAGTACGTCGCCCGCGAGGTTCGGGCAGACGACCACGTCGTAGTCGTCGGGGTACAGCGGCAGCCGCGTCGCGAACGCGTCCATCAGCTCCTCGTCGGTCGCGACGCCCTGCTCGTCGGCTACGGAGAGCACGCCGTCGCGGAAGCGGCTGTCCGTCTTCCGCATCACGTTCGCCTTGTGGACGACCGTAAACCCGTCAGTGCCTTCAGGGCCGCGGCCCGCTTCGACGAACTCGCAGGCGAACTCCGCGAGTCGGCGGGACGCCGACGACGTGACGACGCGGGTGAGCGTCGACAGGTCGTCGCTGAGGTCGTCCTCGTGACCCGCGTAGACGCCCTCCGTGTTCTCCCGGAGGAACACCACGTCGGTCTCCGGGCGAAGCGCGTCCACACCGGGGTACGCGCGGGCGGGGCGGATATTGACGAACGACTCGACTGCCGAGCGCAGTGGCAGGATGACGTCCGCCGCAGTCTCGCCGGCCGCGCCGAACAGCGTCGCGTCCGCGGCTTCGACCGCCGCTCGCGTCTCCGCTGGGAGGGCGGTACCGGTCTCTTCCTTCACCGCGTCGCCGGCGTCGGCGTGCACGAACTCGAAGTCCCCGACGGCGTCGAGAACGTCCACGGCGACCGGGACGACTTCCTGACCGATGCCGTCGCCGGGGATGACCGCAATCTCCTCAGACATCCGTGTAGGGGAGACGCTCGGCGGTTTCGCGCACGGTGTCGGCGTTCGCGCCCATCAGCGCGGTCGTGTCCCAGACGCCGTCGACGAGCGCGCGCCGCTGCGCGTCGTCGACCTCGGCGTCGATTGTGGTGTCGCCGTACCGGACTTCCTCGTTGACGACGTCGACCTCGATTTCCTCGTCGGGGTGCTCGTCGATGAAGTCCTGGAGGGCTTCGACGTCCTCCTGGGATGCGGTGACCGTCGGGATGCCCAGCGCGAGGCAGTTGCCCGCGAAAATCTCGGCGAACGACTCGCCGACGATGGCGTCGATACCCCAGCGCATCAGCGCCTGGGGCGCGTGCTCGCGGGAGGAGCCACACCCGAAGTTCGAGTTCACCGTCAGGACGGACGCGCCCTGGAAGTGGTCCTCGTTGAACGGGTGCTCTTTGGGGTTGTCGTCGTCGTCGAAACGCACGTCGAAGAACGCGAACTCCCCGAGGCCGTCGAACGTGACGACCTTCATGAACCGCGCGGGGATGATTTGGTCCGTGTCGATGTCGTTCCCGCGCACCGGAACGCCCGTCCCCGAGACCTGCTTCACGGTCTCCGCAGGTCCTTCGTCGCTCATGCGCGCACCTCCTCGAAGCGCTCCAGTTCACGCACGTCCGTGACCTCGCCGGTCACGGCGGCCGCGGCGACCATCGGCGGACTCATCAGGACGGTGCGGCCGTCCTTCGAGCCCTGGCGACCGACGAAGTTCCGGTTCGACGAGGACGCACACCGCTCGTCGCCGACCAGCTGGTCCTCGTTCATCCCCAGACCCATCGAACAGCCGGCGCCGCGCCAGTCGAAGCCGGCTTCCTCGAACACTTCGTCGAGGCCCTCGGCTTCGGCCGCGGCTTTGACGCGCTGGCTGCCTGGTACAACCATCGCGCGCACGGAGTCGTGGACCTCGTGGCCCTTCACGACCTCCGCGGCCTCGCGGAGGTCCGGCAGGCGCGCGTTCGTACAGCTCCCCAGGAACGCCACGTCGATGGGGTAGCCCGCCATCGTGTCGCCGGGCTCGACGTCCATGTGTTCCTGCGCGGCGCGTGCGCTGTCTTCCTTGTCCGCGGGCAGGTCTTCGGGCGCGGGAATCTCCTCGGAGATGCCGATGCCCTGGCCGGGCGTCGTCCCCCACGTGACCGTGGGTTCGAGGTCGTCGCCGTCGATTTCCACGACATCGTCGTACTCGGCGTCCGCGTCGGAGGCGATGGACTCCCAGTAGCGCTTGAGCTCCTCGAACTCCTCGCCGTCGGGGACGCGGTCGCGGCCTTCCAGGTACTCGTAGGTGGTCTCGTCGGGGTTGACGTAGCCCGCGCGAGCGCCGCCCTCGATGGACATGTTGCAGATGCTCATGCGGCCCGCCATGTCCATGTCGCGGATGGCTTCGCCGCCGTACTCGTAGACGTAGCCGACGCCGCCGTCGGTGCCCAGCTTCCGGATGACCTGCAGGATGACGTCTTTCGGCGTCACGCCCTCGTCGAGTTCGCCGGTGACCTCGATGCGGCGGACCTTCTGTTTCTCCATGGCGACGCAGCCGGTCGCCAGCACGTCCCGAATCTGGGACGTCCCGATGCCGAACGCGAGCGCGCCGAACGCGCCGTGGGTCGCCGTGTGGGAGTCCCCACAGACGATGGTCATCCCGGGCTGGGTGAGCCCCTGCTCCGGGCCGACCACGTGTACGATGCCCTGTCGGCCGGTCGTCGGGTCGGCGAAGTCGATGTTCGCCGCGCGCACGTTCTCCTCCAGTTCGCGCATCATCTCCTCGGCCGCGTCGTCGCTGTACGGGCGCGACTGGTCGGCGGTCGGGACGATGTGGTCGACGGTCGCGTACGTGCGCTCGGGGTACGCGACGTCGAGGTCGCGCTCTTTGAGCATCCCGAACGCCTGCGGGCTCGTCACCTCGTGGATGAGGTGGAGGCCGACGAACAGCTGGGACTGTCCGGTCGGCAGCTCGGTCACTTCGTGGCGGTCCCAGACCTTGTCGTAGAGCGTGTTCTCACTCATCGCGTCCGTCCTCGTCGGCTACGGGTTCGCCGCCGCGCTCCCAGACGGGGTTGGCACCCTCGTCCTCGGCCGGCGGCGTCTGGTCGACGTCTTTCATCGTCTGTTCTTCGGCCTCCGCGCGCTTCCCTCCGTCGGCGGCGACCACGGGGCCGCGTCGGAACACCGAATTCACTCCTTCGGGCGCCTCGGGGTTGCGCTGGCTGACGTCCGCGAGCGTCTGCTCAGTCATCCGCGGACACCTCGGGCTCCTGCTCGACCTCGGCTTCGTCGTCGGCCCACGCGAACAGGTCGCGGAGGCGCTCGCCGACGTCCTCGATTTCGTGGTTCTGCTCGGCCTGCCGGCGCTGGCGGTACGACGGCCGGCCCGCCTGGTTCTCCGCAATCCACTCGCGGGCGAACTCGCCGTTCTGGACCTCCTCGAGGGCTTCCTCCATGTTCTCGCGGACGTGCTCGTCGACGATTTCGTCGCCGCGCGTGAGGCCGCCGAACTCCGCCGTGTCCGAAACCGAATCCCACATCTCGGAGTTGCCGCCCTCGTACATCAGGTCGACGATGAGTTTGAGCTCGTTCAGGCACTCGAAGTACGCCATCTCCGGGCTGTAGCCGGCGTCCACGAGCGTCTCGTAGCCGGTCTTGACGAGGCTCGTGACGCCGCCGCAGAGGACGGCCTGCTCGCCGAACAGGTCGGTCTCGGTCTCCTCGCGGAACGTCGTCTCCACGACGCCCGCGCGAGCGCAGCCGATGCCGTCGGCGTACGCCAGCGCCTCCTGCTGGGCGTCGCCCGTGGCGTCCTGGTAGACCGCCAGCAGGGCCGGCGTCCCCTCGCCGGCCTCGTAGTTCCGGCGCACGAGGTGGCCGGGGGACTTCGGCGCAATCATCGTCACGTCCACGTCTTCCGGCGGCTCGACTTGGCCGTAGTGGATGTTGAACCCGTGCGCGAACTGGAGCGTGTCGCCGGCGTCCAGCTCGGGTTCGATGGTCTCGAACAGCGACGGCTGGACGGTGTCGGGGACGAGCACGGAGACGACGTCAGCCTCTCGTGCGGCCTGCTTGGGGGTTTCGACGCGCAGGCCGTCGGCTTTCACCGCGGACCGCGACGACGAATCCTTGCGGAGGCCGACGACCACGTCGACCCCGCTGTCGTCGAGGTTCTGCGCGTGCGCGTGGCCCTGGCTGCCGTACCCGAGTACGGCGACCGTCTTGTCGTCGATGTAGCTTCGGTCGACGTCCGATTCGTGATACACTGGCTGCGTGAAGTCTGCGTCTTCTGCTGTCATTTGAGGTGGTCTGGAACGACTGCTGTCTTGGTCTCGCCACGCGCCAGCGCCGTCTGTCCGGTCCGGGCAATCTCCCGGATGCCGAACTGTCGGTAGGCGTCGATGGCGTCGTTTATCTTCTGTTCGTCGCCGGTCAGCTCGACGGTAATCGTCCGCGGGCCGGCGTCGAGGGTCTTCCCGTTGTACATCTCCGTGATGGCGTGGACCTCGTGGGGGCGGTCGGCGTCGACTTTCACCACCACGAGCTCGCGGGTCACCGCGTCGTCCTCGAGTTCACGGACGTGGATGACCGGGACGACCTTCTCTAGCTGTTTCTCGACCTGGTCGATACCGGGGTCGGACTCCTCGACGACGACCGTGATGCGCGCCCAGTCGTCGTTCTGGGTGTCCGCGACGGTCAGCGACTCGATGTTGAACTGCCGCCGGCTGAACAGCCCGGAGACGCGCGCGAGCACGCCCGGCTGGTGTTCGACGAGCGCGGAGATGACGGTGCGCCGCGGCGGATGCTCGGCTTCCGCTTCGGGGTCGATACGGATGCCCTGGGAGTTCCGCCGTCCCTTCGGTCGACGGCGCTCCTCCGGAGCCGGTCCCGGCAGTCCCTCTCGCTCGGTGTTGCGTTCACTCATAGGTGCTCCTCCGAGAGCGCGAACTGGCCGTTGTCGCCGCCCGACGGCACCATCGGGTAGACGTCCTCGGTCGGGTCGATGTAGACGTCGACCACGGCGGGGCCGTCGGTGGCGAGCGCTTCCTCGATGACGTCGGGGGCGTCGTCGTAGCCCTCGATGCGGAAGCCGTCCGCACCGAACGCCTCCGCGAGCGTGTCGAACTTCGGCACCCACGGGTACTCCGAGGCCATGCGGCGCCCCTCGAAGAACGCGTCCTGCCACTGTCGGACCATCCCGATGGCCTCGTTGTTCAACACGAAGACGGTGATGTCCATCTGCTCGCGCACCGCGACGACGAGCTCTTGACACGTCATCAGGAACGAGCCGTCGCCGTCGAAGCAGACGACGGACTGGTCGTCGTCGGCGGCGACGCGCGCGCCGATGGCCGACGGCAGTCCGTACCCCATCGCGCCGAGACCGTGGGAGGACACCCACGTCCGCGGCTCCGTGTACGTCCAGAACTGGCAGGCCCACATCTGGTGTTGGCCGACGCCGGTCGTGACGACGGTGTCGTCGGCGGTCGCCTCGTCGACGGCCTCGACGACGTACTGGGGCTTCAGCGGTTCGTCCTCGGGTGCCGCGTAGTCGAGGCGGTACTCCTGTTGCCACTCGCGGCACTGCTCGACCCACTCGCTGGTCTCGGGCGAACCAGGCATCGCCTCGTCCAACTGGTCGAGAACGGTGCCGGCGTCGCCGACGAGCGGGTGGTCGGCCTCGATGTTCTTCGAAATCTCGGCGGGGTCGATGTCGACGTGGATGACCTCCGCGTCCGGCGCGAACGAGTCGACGCCGCCCGTGAGGCGGTCGTCGAAGCGCGTGCCGATTGCCAGCAGGCAGTCGGTCAGCGTGACGGCCATGTTCGCGTAGCCGGTGCCGTGCATCCCCGCCATCTCCATGGCGAGGTCGTGGTCCTCGGGGAACGCGCCGATGCCCGGCATCGTCGTCACGACCGGAATCTCGTGCTCGGTCGCGAACGCGTACAGCTCCTC
Organism: Halobacterium sp.; assembly: GCA_964229715.1. Lineage (GTDB taxonomy): Archaea > Halobacteriota > Halobacteria > Halobacteriales > Halobacteriaceae > Halobacterium. Next base: position 20,668 of record CAXREU010000145.1, on the reverse strand, counting down.
GGTGGCGTCACCTTTGACGACACCGCCGCCCGCCAGAATCACGGGCTCGTCGGCGTCGACGATGGTCTGCGCGGCGGCCGCGACGTTCTCGTCGTCGGCGTGCGTCTGCACGTCGACGGTGTCCGGCACCGCGGGCTCGACGGGGTCGACGTCGGTCTCGCCGGTCGTGACGTCCTTCGGCAGGTCGACGACCGTCGGCCCCTGTCGGCCGTGGTTCGCGAGCGCGAACGCCGTGCTCACGTCCTCGCCGACCGTGTCGGGGCTGGACGCGAAGTAGTTCGACTTCGTGATGGGCGTCGTGACGCCGACCGTGTCCGTCTCCTGGAACGCGTCGTTCCCGACGAGTTCCGTGGGGACCTGGCCGGTGAGCGCGACCACGGGCTCGGAGTCCATGTCCGCGTCCGCGAGCCCGGTGACGAGGTTCGTCGCACCAGGGCCCGAGGTCGCCATACAGATGCCGGGGTCGCCGCTGACCGCGCCGTAGGCGTCGGCCGCGTGCGCAGCGCCCTGCTCGTGGGCCATCGTGACGTGGTCGAGCTCGGAGTCGTACAGCGCGTCGTAGACGGGCATGATGGCGCCGCCCTGCACGCCGAACACCGTCTCGACGCCCGCCGTTTCCAGCGACGCGATGACGGACTCCGCGCCCGTCTGCGCCGCGGATTCGGTCGGTTCTTCGTCTTCGGCCGGCTCGTCAGCCGCGGACGCCGCTGCCGTGTCGTCTGGCTCGGTCACTGCGCTGTGGTCTGTCATCGATACCCCTCCCGCGGTGTCGCGTCGTATGTGGACTGTGTCATGGCGGATGCTGCGGTGGCTGTCGGTGGTCGGTGAATCCGGTCGGTTCGTGGAGAAGTGGTGAGAGGGGAGCTTACGCCCCTACAATACCGACAATCGCACCGCTGCCCGCGAGAAGACCGGCCTGTGTGGCATCGGGCAGCATCGTAGCCCGACAATCGGGCTCGACGAATAAAGCCGTTGCTGGGCGCGCAATACCTGCCGGGGGGCATTACGCCGTCACCTCCTCCGTGACGCGTTCGATACCGACCTCGCCCGCGAACGCGCGGAGGACGGCGTCGGTGACGACTTCGTCCTCGCCGGCGTGGGCTTTCACCTTCTTCGTGACCTCGCGTACCTCCTCGTCGGTCGGGTCGTACCCGGCGTCTTCGAGGTGGTCGCGGACGGCGTGTGTGCCCGTATGCTTCCCGAGCACGACTTCGCGCTCGGCCCCCACCATCTCGGGGGTCATCACACCCGGCTCGAACGTCTCGCTGTTCTCGATGACGCCAGCGGCGTGGATGCCCGACTCGTGGGCGAACGCGTGCGCGCCGACCACGGGCTTGTTCACCGGCACCGGAACCGACGACCGCTCGGAGACCAGCTTCGAGAGCTCCGTGATAGCGGTCGTGTCGATGCCGGTCTCGGCGCCGTAGAGGCTCTCGGCGGCCATCACGACCTCCTCGAAGGCGGCGTTGCCGGCGCGCTCGCCGATGCCGTTTATCGACACCTGCATCTGGTCGGCGCCGTACTCCACGCCCGTCAGGGCGTTGGCGGTGGCCAGCCCGAAGTCGTCGTGCGTGTGCACGTCGATGCGCGCGTCGGTGTGCTGGCCGACGTACTCGACGAGCTCGCCGAACCGCTTGGGCGTCCCGACCCCGCAGGTGTCCGGGATGTTGATCCAGTCGACGCCGACGTCGTCGACCGCTTCGACGATTTCGGCGAGGAACTGGGGGTCCGTGCGCGTGGCGTCCATCGGCGAGAACATCACTTCGACGTCGGCCGCGGCGGCCTGCTCGACGGCCGCGACCGAGCGTGCGACGACGTCCTCGCGTGTGCTATGCATCGAGTCTTCGATTTGCACGTCGCTCGTGGACGCAAAGACGTGAATCATGTCCACGCCCGCATCCACGGCTGCTTCGACGTCGGACTCCACGACGCGGGCCAGCCCGCACGTGGTCGCGTCTGTCGAAGCCGCGATGTCGGCGACCGCCTCGGCCTCCTGCTCGCTGTTGGCCGGGAACCCGGCCTCGATGACGTCGACGTTCGCGTCGTCGAGCGCGGCCGCTATGGCGCGCTTGTCGTCGTAGCTGAAGGAGGTCCGTGGCGTCTGCTCGCCGTCACGCAGCGTGGTGTCGAAGATTCGTACCGTCTCGAATTCGTTACGCTGGGCTAACGTGCCCTGGAAGAACTCGTTCCCCCGGACTTGCACCGGGCGCCTCGTTGTGAGACATCGTACCAGTCTCGCGGAGCCCCGACTATTTACGTGTTTCCCCTTGACAGATACTTGCGTTCGAGGATTCTGCACTTTCGTTCCACGGGAATCCGGAAAATCGACAGACGGCGGTACGTCAAATCGGATATAAGGAACCTTCCCCACTACATACACCTGAATGTCCGAACGTCCGACTCCGTTCCCGATTCGGGGTGAAAACCGGACATTCGTGGACGGTGCGCGGCGTGCGCGCGCTCGCCACACCCCGTCGCGCCCTGCGTAACGGTTATGATATCCGGTTGAAACGTTGGCGGTGTGCGACACCGACAGGCCACACCCAGAACGCATCGATTCCGAACGCGTAACTCGCGGAGGACCGGCGCATGAGCATCCGTGGTACCATTCGCGGCCTCGCCGAGCGTGCGAACCCCGCGTTCGCCGTCGCCGTCGTCGGCATCCCACTGCTCGCGCTCGTCTACGCCACCACGTTCGCCAGTACGATTCACCACACGTACGTCCACGTCATGACCGGCGTCCTCTGGACCGGCATCGACGTCTTCATCGCCGTCGTACTCGGCCCCGTCCTCGGCGGCCTCGACGTCGAACAGCGCGCGAACGTCTTCCAGCGACTCACCCCGAAGACATCGTTCTTGCTGCCGTCGCTGGCTACCGTCACCATCGCCGGCGGCATCACGCTCGCGCTCCGCCTCCCCGGGCTCTTCTCGCACGCGTACGTCTGGCTCGCCATCTTCACGTTCGCCGCACTCGTCCCGACGCTACTGCTCGTCGGCTGGCAGTTCGACGCGTTCGACGACTGGCGCTGGCAGGCGTGGTTCGGCGTCGTCCTCGTCGGCTCCCTCGCGTTTCTCGCCACCACGCTCCCGGACTTCGGGTGGACCGAGCCCGTCTTCGTTGTCGCGCTCGCCATCGTCGCCGTCCTCAACGTGCTCGGGTTCGGCGTGCTGATGCCCGGCGAAGTCAGGATGTACAAACAGATGACCTCCGAGAACCCCGACAGCCAGGTCATCGCCGACATCGGCATGCGTAACGCCAAACTCGGCGGCGTCCAGGGCGCCTTCCAGCTCGCCGTCGTCGCGACGATGGTGTACATCCGCTACGGTGGCTTCTAACCACCGGAGCGCCGTCAGCGCTGCCAGAACGACGGTGTGAACACGACCAGTACGGAGAGCACTTCGAGGCGACCGATCCACATCAGGAAGACCATGTAGAGCTTCCCCAGGTCCGAGAACGGGAGGAAGCTCTCCATCGGGCCGACGACACCGAAACCCGGGCCGACGTTCCCCAGCGTGGCAATGGCGACGCTCATCGCGTCCAGGCCGGACAGCGTCACGTCCGGCGTGCGGAAGCTGTCGAGGTAGAGCAGTATCGTCGAAGCCGCGAACAGCCCGAAGAACAGTAGCACGAACGCGAAGACGTCTCGAATCGTCTCCTCGTCGACGGCTTCTTGCTCCAGCCGTATCGGCTTCACCGCCTCGGGGTGGACCGACGTGTACAGCGACCGGCCGATGGCGCGCTTGACGAGCACCCAGCGCACGATTTTGATGGAGCCGGCGGCCGAACCCGCCGAGCCGCCGAGGAAGTACGCGAACAGCAGTATCGTCTGCGCGGAGGCGTCCCAGGTGTTGACGTCCATGCTCGCGTACCCGGTCGTCGTCACGACGGCGACGACCTGGAACACCCCCTGCCGGAGCGCGTGCTCCACGTGTCCCGCCACGGCGCCCACGCTCGTCGGCGTCTCGGCGATGCCGACACCCGCAAACAGGACGCCCGAGACGACCGCGCCGAAGCCGGCGACAGCGAGCAGGTACGACCGGAACTCCGTGTTGCCGGTGAGTCGGCTGGGCTCGCCCTTGAGCACGTACCAGAACAGCGCGAAGTTCGTCCCGGCGACGAGCATGAACGGCACGAACGCCCACTGAACGACGGGCGCGAACGCCTCAACGCTCCGGCCCTCCGGCGAGAAGCCACCCGTCGGGAGCGTCGTGAACGCGTGCGCGACCGCGTGGTAGAGGTCCATGTTCGGCGCGACGCCGACCACGTTGAGCGCGTAGTAGACCACCGCCGCCAGCACAGTGAACCCCGCGTAAATGGTCCAGAGTGCGCGTGCCGTCTCCTGAATCCGGGGCGTCAGCTTCTCCAGCGCGAGCCCCGGCGCCTCCTGGTTGATGACTTGCGCGCCGCCGACCGACAGCTTCGGCAGGATGGCGACCATCAACACGAGGATGCCCATGCCGCCGAGCCACTGGGTGAGCTGGCGCCACATCAACATCGCGTGGCCGTGCTTCTCGACGGAAATCTCCCCGAGGACGGTCGCGCCCGTCGTCGTGAACCCGCTCATGCTCTCGAAGAGCGCGTTGACGGGGCCCGCGACGGTGCCCGTTCCGGCCACGAGGTAGGGGACCGTGCCGACCAGCGGGACGACTAGCCACGCGAGGCTCACGAGCAGGAACGCCTCCCGGTTCCCGAGTTCCTCGTCGACCTGTAGCAGTTCCAGCAGCGCGCCGACGCCGACCATGACGGCAGCGCCGACAGCAAACGGAACCGGGTTTTCCCCGTAGTAGAGCGCTAGCGCGAGCGGGAACAGCGGCGTCACGCCGATGTACTTGAGGACGGTCCCGACGTAGGCGACGCTCACCCGGTAGTTGACGTACGTGCTCGGCATTCGGACCATCGAACATCCACCACAATCGACCGGGGACGGATGGCCGTTTCGGCACGGCTTCGCAACTCACGTGGTCAGCTGCCGAACGAAAAGCTCGAACCGCAGCGCTTCGCAGTGCGTCGTCAGTTCCCGCGGCCCTGCAGCTTCTCCTCCTCGGGGAGGTCGACGTTCGCCTCGCCCTTCATGCCGGAGCCGATGTTCGCCGAAATTTCGGCGAGGCGCTGGGGGTCGTCCCAGTTGTTCACGGCGTCGACGATGGCGCGGCCCATCGACTCGGGGTCCTCTGCGCCGAAGATGCCGGAGCCGACGAAGATGCCGTCGCACTCGTGGTGCATCATCAGCGCCGCGTCCGCGGGCGTCGCGATGCCGCCCGCCGCGAAGTTCACGACCGGGAGCCGCCCCATCTCGGCGGTCTCGTGGACGAGCTCCGCGGGCGCCTCGATGTCGCGGGCGTAGTGCTCGCGCTCCTCGTGGGTCATCCCCTCGAGCTCGCGGATGGCGCCCTTGATGGTGCGCTGGTGGTGGACGGCCTGGTTCACGTCGCCCGTGCCGGCCTCGCCCTTCGTGCGAATCATCGCCGCGCCCTCGTCGATGCGCCGGAGCGCCTCGCCGAGGTTGCGCGCGCCGCAGACGAACGGCGACGTGAACTCGCGCTTGTCAATGTGGTACTTGTCGTCGGCGGGCGTCAGCACTTCCGACTCGTCGATCATGTCCACGCCGACGGCCTCCAGAATCTCGGCTTCCTTCGTGTGGCCGATGCGGGACTTCCCCATCACCGGGATGGAGACCGCGTCGATAATCTCCTGGACGTCGGCGGGGTCGGCCATCCGCGCGACGCCGCCGCGCTTGCGGATGTCCGCCGGCACCGCTTCCAGGGACATCACGGCGACCGCGCCGGCTTCCTCGGCTATCTTCGCCTGCTCGGCGTTCACCACGTCCATGATGACGCCGCCCTTCTGCATCTTCGCGAACCCGCGTTTCACGAGGTCGCTGCCGCGCCGCAAGTCCTCCAGGTCGGTCTCGGTAGCCATACGAGGGTGTTGCGGGCGCCGCCGCTTAATTGGGTTGGTTGCGGAACGGACCCACGAACGCCGGCGTGCTCGGGGTCGTCGGTCGCGGAGATGCCAAACGATTAGGGCGAGGGCTCCGGATGCGCCCATAATGGCTGACAGAGACGAGGACGAACCGGTCCCGGAGGAGTCGGTCCGGGAGGCCATCGAGAGCTCCCGGAGCGGGGCGCCCGCGGTCGGCTCCGTCGTCCGCGACCGGTTCACTTCTAACGAGATTTTCCAGCGCATCATCGCCGTCGCCGACGAGGAGATTACGTCGGGCAGCCGCGAGCTGTTCTTCAGCGCGCTCGCGGCCGGCTTCGCGATTACGATTACGTTCATGCTGTACGTCTCGTTGACCGCCACAACGGGCGGTGACCCCATTCTGAGCGCGCTGCTGTACCCCCTGGGCTTCATCTACATCATCATCGGCGGCTACCAGCTCTACACCGAGAACACGCTCCCGCCGGTCGCGCTGACCCTCGAACGCCTCGCCAGCATTCCCGCGCTGTTGCGCAACTGGTCGGTTGTGCTCGCGGGGAACTTCGTCGGCGGCGCGCTCGGTGCCGCCGCGCTCGCGTTCGGCGGCGTCATCTCCCCGGAGGCGGCGGCCGTCGCGGTCGAACTCGGCGAGAAGGGCGTCGCGACCGCGTGGTGGAGTCTCTTCTCGAAGGCCGCGTTCGCGGGGCTCGTCGTCGCCGGCGTCGTCTGGGTGGAGTACGCCGCCCGCGACACCATCTCTCGGATGGTCGTCGTCTACATCGCGTTCCTCGCGATACCGCTCGGCGGCCTCTACCACTCCGTCGTCTCGTTCACCGAGATGATGTTCCTCGTGCTCCAGGGCGACCTCCTGCTCAGCACCGGCCTCTGGGAGTTCGTGATTCCGGTGCTGCTGGGGAACACGGTCGGCGGCGTCGTGCTCGTCACCGTCGTCAACTACTTCCAGACGACCGAACACCGGCTTGCGTCCGCGCGCTTCGAGGGCGCGAACCGCCAGCTCTCCGTCCGCGAGTGGCTGTTCGGCGGCTTCGTCGGGCGCTCGTACGTCCCCCTCATCGACACCACCGAGGAGCAACTCCTGGAAGGTGACGGCGACCGCATCGTCGTCCCGATATCGAACCCGCGCACGGAGACCCGGCTCGTCGAGTTAGCGTGCACGCTCGCCAGCCAGAAGCCCAACGCCAGCGTCCACATCGTCCACATCGTCCAGATGCCCGACCGGACACCCAGTGGCTACCGGGTCGACCAGCGCGAGCGCATCGTCCAGCAGTCCGACGAACTGATGGCGGACATGCGCGACATCGCGGAGAGTTTCGACGTCACCTGCGAGACGTCGACGGTCGTCTCCCACCGCTCGTTCCAGGAAATCTTCGACGTCGCCGAGCGCAAGCGCGCGGATCTCGTGGTGATGGGCTGGGGCGAGGACCGGCTGTGGTCGAACGGCCGCGCCGAGCGCACGCTCACCGAACTCACGAACAGCCTCCCCGCGGACTTCCTCGTGTTCAAGGACCGCGGGCTTGACCCGTCCCGGCTCCTGCTCCCGGTCGTGGACACGCCCCACGCCGACCTCCACGCCGAGGTCGCGCGGGCGCTCCGCGCGACGGCGGGGTCGAAGATTACGCTCCTGCGTGTCGTCGACGGCGAGGACGAGCGCGAGGTCGGCCAGCAGTTCCTCGAGGAGTGGGCCGCCGACCCCGACCTCGCGGATGCCGAACTCGTGGTCGACACGTCCGGCGACGTCGAGTCCGCCATCGCCAGCGGATGCAACGAGCACACGCTGCTGTTGATTGGCGCGACCTCGCAGGGCTTGCTCGCGCGCCTCGTCACCGAGTCGGTGCACTTCGACGTCGCCGCCGGCGTCGGCACCTCGATTCTGCTCGCGGAGCGCGCGACCGACCGCGGCATCCTCCAGCGGCTGTTCGGCCGGTAGCCGAGCCCGGGTTCCGTCAGAGCTATGCGGCGGTCCTGCGACGCCCCGGACATGTCGCTGCCGTCCCGGTCGGACCTCCCGTGGTATCTCGCGCCGCTGCCCGACTGGCTGGAGGACCTCGCGCTCCGGCTGGCGTGGGTCATCGTCGCCATCAACCTCGCGGGCACCGCGTTCGGGTTCTGGTACTACCGCGTGCAGTTCGAAGCGACGCCCATCTTGGCGTGGCCGGTCGTCCCGGACAGCCCGGTCGCGACGCTGTTCATCGGGCTGTCGCTGGCCGCGTACAAGCTCGACGTCGACGCCGACTGGCTGCACGCGCTGGCGTTTTTCGGCTGCATCAAACTCGGACTGTGGACGCCGTTCGTCCAGCTCGTCGTGAACGGCCAGGGCGACCTCTGGTGGGTCATGTACTGGTTCCTCGTCCTGAGCCACCTCGGGATGGCCGTCGAGGCGTTCGTCATCCACCGCTACGCGAAGTTCTCCGTGGGCGCGGTCGCCGTCGCCGCAGCGTGGTACGGCTTCAACGACGTCGTGGACTACTTCGTCAGCGTGGCGGGCGGTCCGCACCACACCCTCTTGCGCGCGGAAGTCGTCGCGGGCGTCGGCCACTCGATTCCCGCCCACGACCTCGCCGCGGCCGCCGCGGTCACGCTCACGCTCCTCGCGACGTTCCTCGCACTTTCGACGCGCGTGAAGAGCCTCGAAGCTCGGCTCGCCGACTAACGCCTGCGGCTTTTTCCGTCCCACGCTCGTCTGTCCGTCCATGTACGACGCGATTGCTGACCTCCCGCTGACAGTCGAGTCGGTCACGCTCGACCGCGTGGAGCGCGAGACGCCTGCGTTTACGCGCGCCACCACGGTCGTCTCGCTCTCCGGCGCCGGCGAAACGGGCCGCGGCGAGGACGTCACCTACGAGGCCGTCCACCACGACGCGCTCCAGAACCACGAGGCGGAAACACCCGAGGGCGAAGCGTTTGACCTCGCTGGCGAGTACACATTCACGGAGTTCTCCGCGCGCCTCGACGAGACGGACCTCTGGCCGGTCGACGACCCGGCGCGCGAGGCCTTCGTAGAGTACCGTCGCTGGGGGTTCGAGGCCGCCGCACTCGACCTCGCGCTCCGACAGGCCGGCGAGACGCTCGCCGACCGCCTCGACCGGACGCTGGACCCGGTGCGCTTCGTCGTCAGCAGCCGCCTCCCCGAGGGCGACACGTCGCGCGTTGAGACCTTACTGTCGCGCTACCCGGACGGCGAACTCAAACTCGACCCAACGACTGACTGGCCTGAAGAGACGTTTGACTACCTCGCCGACACCGCCGCCGTCCGCGTGTTTGACCTGAAGGGCCACTACGAGGGCACCGACGTCGACCAGACCCCGGACCCCGACCTCTACGAGCGCGTCTTCGAGACGTTCCCCGACGCCACCGTCGAGGACCCCGCGGTCACGGACGCCACGCGCGACGTCGTCGCCGACCACGCCGACCGCGTCGCGTGGGACGCCCCGATTCACGGCCTCGACGACGTGCTCGACGCGCCGTTCGACGTGCGCTGGCTGAACGTCAAACCCTCCCGGTTCGGCACGCTCCAGTCCCTCTTCGAGACCCTCGACTGGGCGTTCGAGCCCGACGTCGTGCTCTACGGCGGCGGCCAGTTCGAGCTCTCGGTCGGCCGCGGCCAGATTCAGGAGCTCGCCGCCCTCTTCTACCCCGCCGGCCCGAACGACGTCGCGCCCGGCGCCTACAACGACCCCGAACTCCCCGAAGAACCCCCGAAAAGTCCGATTTCGCCGCCCGAAGACCACACCGGGTTCGGACTGTAGCTACTGGAGTCTCGATTCCCCTGGTGGATCGAAAGGGCGAGGCGCGCTCGCGTTCGCGTGGTCGCTTCGCGAGGTAAGCACTGGAGCGACCGGAGGGAGCGAAGCGCGCAGCGAGCGAACGACCCCGAGCGCGCCGAGGGCTTTCAGTGAGTAGCGAAGAAGCAGTTAGTCGCGGGTCCGACCGTATTTCTAACTCAACCTAGTCGTCGTTTTCGTGAGCGCGCACCCAGAGCTCGCCGATGCGCGAGAGCCGCGTTCGATACGACTTCCCGCGCTCCTCGCGCTCGACGTAGCCCTTGCCGCCGGGGCCGAGTTTGTCCACGGTGTACGTGACCTTCGACCGGAAGCTGTCCGTGTACTCCTCGTTGAGCTCGGCGGCGAGGGTCTTCGCGAGGTCGCTGACGGAGTCGAACTCGCCGTGTTCGCCGAGGGTGAACAGGATGAGCTCCTCGAAGGGTTTGACGTTCGAGAAGGAGGCGACGGGGAGTTCGACGACGTGGCTGCCGTCGATCTCCTTCGCGCCGATGGTGGTGCCGCGCTCGTCGAACTCCGCGAGGAGGTCGCGGGCGTCGGCGAGCTGGTCGCGCACGTCGCTCTCGTCGACGTCGCCGTCGGCGACGGCTTCGAGGAGGTCCGCGCTCGCGCGCAGTTCCTCCGCGAGCTCGGTTTCGAGGTACTTCTCGGGGGCGGTGTAGTAGGTGTGGATGCGTTCGCGGTCCTCGGGGCGCTCGACCATGATGGAGTGGGCGGCGATGGCGAACGCAAAGGAGACGGTTCGGGGCATCGACGCGATGTTCACCCAGACTTCGCCCTCGGGGTCGGCGTCGAGTTCGTCCTCGATGAGGTCGAACGCCTGCTCGAAGGCGGCGTCGTAGTCGTAGACGTCGACGACGGAGACGCGCTCGGTCTCGGCGCCGAGGAGGTTCCGGAAGTCGTCTTCGAGCTTCTGGGAGATGCGCTGGCTGTACTCGACGTTCGCCTCGCTGCCGACCGCGCCCTCCAGGAGGACGACGCGGTCGACGGCGAGCTGCTCGCGCACGAGCGGCGCGATGAGCCGGTCGTAGTCGAAGCCGACCGGGACGACGTGCGTCTGCATGCCCGGGTCTTGGGGAATCCCGTTCAAAAGGCTACCGTGGCGGTCCTCGCGCGCAAACCCGCGGCGGGGCGTACTTACTTCCCGGGCGATGCCGATGCGAGAGCATGGACTCCGGTCGTGCTCGCGCGCTCGGCGGCAGCCTCCTCGTCGCCGGCGGCGTGCTCACGGTGCTGGGCTTCGTCACCGCGGAAGTGCTCTACCCGGGGTACAGCGCGGCCGACCAGACGATTAGTGCGCTCGGTGCGGCGGACGCACCGCCGGCGTCGCAGGCGGTGTTCAACGGTACGATGGTCGTTGCTGGCCTGATGACGCTGTTCGCGGCGTACGCGCTCCGAGTGGTGTACGACCGACCGCTGTTCCCCGGCATCTTCGCGGTCGCAGGGTTCGGTGTCGCTGGCGTCGGCGTGTTTCCGTCCCAGACCGGCGCCGTGCACTTCGTCGCGGCGACACTCGCGTTCGGCGGCCTCGGCGTCACTGCGCTTGCGGCCGCGACGACCGTTCGCGGGCCGATGCGGTACGTCTCCGTCGCGCTCGGCGTCGCGGAGTTGGTCGCGTTCGTCCTGTTCGTGTCGCTGGGTGGCGGGACGCCGCTCGGTATCGGTGGTCTGGAGCGCTGGGTCGCGTACCTCGCGCTGGCGTGGGTGCTCGCGTTCGGCGGCTTCCTCCTCGGCGGCGTCGACGCTCGATAGCGCGCTCGTCGGGCGACCGTCAGCGGTTTCTCCGGCTCGCGCCAACACGCGACCATGAGCAAGTGGTTGTCGTCGGGGCTGCGCCGCGACGTCTGCGTGGTCGTCGCCAGCGAGGGCGACCCCACCCAGCAGTCGGTCAAGCGCGCCATCGAGCGGAAGAACGACGAACGCATCCGGCCGAAGCGGTTCAACGGCGCGGTCAACAAGCTCGAAGACGCGGGGTTCGTTGAGCGCGAACGGGACGGCGTCCACGACCGCCTCTTGCTCACTGAGGCGGGCGAGCGACGCCTCCGCGAGCACCGCGAGTGGGTCGACGAGCGCCTCGCCGACTGGTAGTCAGTCCGCCGCCTCGAAGTAGACGCTCGTGTCCTCGCTGGTGGCCTGCGCGGTCACCGCGGAGACGCCGACCGTGAGCACGAGCCCGATAGCCATGCCGACGACCGAGGGGAGCCAGCCCCAGTAGGCGTCCGCGAACACGGGGACGCCACCGACGTAGACGGTGGGGCCGAACACAGTGACGAGGTAGAACAGCTGGCTGCCGCCGACGCCCGCGAGCATCCCCGAGCGCGTGGTGTTGCGCCAGTAGAGCGCGACGCCGACCGGGAGCGCGAGCTGGGCGAACCCGCCGAACGCCGTCTCCCCGATGGAGACGAGCGTGCCGGGCGTGAACAGGCTCGCGACGAACGTCGCGGAGGCGAAGACGACGACGCCGATTCGCCCCAGTTTGTTCTCGTAGCCCTCGCTGGCGTCGGCGTTCACGAACGGTCGGTAGAGGTCTCGCGTGAAGTACGACGCGCCCGAGAGCAGCATCGAGTCCGAGGAGCTCATCATCGCGGCGAGTGCGCCGGCGACGACGAGCGCGGCGAACCACCCAGGGGTGTACTCCGCGAGCAGCACGGGCAGGATGTTCCCGCCATCGGGCATCGCGAGGCCGACGCCCTGCGCCCACGACCCGAGCAGGAACGCCGGGACGAACAGGAGCACGACGAGCACGGGCCACAGCGCGAACGTGCGCTTGAGCACTTTCTCGGACTTCCCGACGAAGAAGCGCTGGTTCACCTGCGGGAACATCGTTACGCCGAACGCGATGCCGACCGCCTGCGAGAGCATCCACTGCGGCGAGTAGACGCCGCCGCCGAGCGCGCGGAATTCCGTCGGCATCGCGGCGCCAATACCGCCCGGTTCGGCGGCGAGCGCGCTCGCAATCCACGCGAACGCCAGCCACACCATCGACAGCATGAACACGCCCTGCAGGGTGTCCGTCCACGCGACGCCGCGCATCCCCGAGAGCACGACGTACGCAATCATGAACAGCGTGATGAAGCCCGCGCCAGCCCAGTACGGGACCGTCCCGTTCGTGAGCGCTTCGAGCGCGGTGCCGGCGCCGACCTGCTGGAGCATCACGTACGGGAACAGCCAGAAGATGCTGACACCCGCGACTAATCCTCTGAGCGTCTTCGAGCCGAAGCGGTCGCCGAGCATCTCACCGAGCGTGACGTAGCCGTGCGCGCGGCCGAGCAGCCACTGGCGGTAGCCCAGCAGGTACCACAGGAGGCCGAAGAGGACGCCGTCCATCAGCCCCATCACGAGAATCCACTCGGGGCCGAAGTCGTAGGCGGTGTTCGGGCCGCCGAAGAACGTGAACGCCGAGAGGAGGGTGGCGAACGTCGTGAACAGCAACACGCCGGTGCCGAGCCCGCGGCCCGCGAGGTAGTAGTCCTCGGCGGTCTGGTCGGTGACGCGGTACGCGACCGCGCCGACGCCGAGCGCAACGAGCATGTACGCCGCGACGATGCTGATTTCGAGCAGCGCGCTCATTTCGCCACCCTCGCGAACGTCCCCCAGCCGCGGCGCGCGAACGCGGCGAACGCCGCGGCAGTGACGACCATCCAGCCGACGTGCCACCACACCCAGACGGGCAACCCGGCGACTATCGAGGCGTCGTTCCACAGGAACCACGGAATGGCGAGTACGACGAGTACGACGAAGACTACTCCCCAACCGAGAGCCGAACGTGATGGCATGTTACTTCTAGGAGCCTATCTATCCGGGTTAAATGTTGCTGAAATCCTCTGGTATCCGAATTAGAGAGAATTTTTCTACTATAGTCGCACGTGTCGCTTCGAGCTCTCTGGTGTCGGGTCGCCGATGGCCGGGTCGGCGTGCGTGCCGGCACGCACCCGCTGGCGGGGACGCCGCTGACGGCCGTCGCGACAGCTATTTCCCGCGCGCCTCCATACTTCTAGGAGAGCACAATACTGATGGAGGACACCGCGAAGTACCTCATCCACGCGGACTTCGTCGCCGACGGGGTCGTCGAGCGCACCGACGTAGTCGGTGCCGCCTTCGGGCAGACCGAGGGCCTGCTGGGCGACGACCTCGACATCCGTGACCTGCAGGACTCCGCGAAACTCGGCCGCATCGACGTCTCCGTCGACAGCGAGGGCGGCCAGTCCTTCGGCACCATCACCATCGCGTCGAGTCTCGACCGCGTCGAGACGGCGACGCTCGCGGCGGCCCTAGAGGCCGTCGAGCGCATCGGCCCGTGTCGCGCGCAGGTCGAGGTCGAGCGCATCGAGGACGTGCGCGCCGCCAAGCGCCGGGAAATCGTCGACCGCGCGAAGGAACTGCTCGCGTCGGCGTTCGACGAGGGCGCAATCGACTCCGAGGACATTCTCCGTGAGGTCCGCGAGAGCGTTCGCGTTGAGGACGTCACCGAGTACGAAGGGCTGCCCGCGGGCCCGCACGTCGCCACGAGCGACGCCGTCCTCGTCGTCGAGGGCCGCGCGGACGTCGTGAACCTCCTCCAGTACGGCATCAAGAACGCCGTCGCCGTGGAGGGGACGAACGTTCCCGACGCTGTTGCGGACCTCACGCGCGAGCGCACCGCGACCGCGTTCCTCGACGCGGACCGCGGCGGCGACCTCATCCTCCGGGAGCTCCGGCAGGTCGGCGACCTCGACTACGTCGCGCGGCCGCCCGACGGCGAGTCCGTTGAGGACCTCTCTCGGGGGGCCGTCGACGTCGCACTCCGCGAGAAGACCCCGGCGGACTCCGCGACGCTGGTGAGCGCGACAGACGACGAGGACGACGTCGAGGAGTCACAGCAGGACGAGCCCACGGTCGCGGACGATACGGCCACCGACGACGCAGTCGGCGGCACCCTGGGGTCCGCCGTCGAATCCGTCACAGCTGACGAGGCGACCGCGGCGACCGACGGCAGCGCGACGCCCGCACCTGCGACGTCGTCGACGACGGGCGCCGTGCAGACCGAAGCCGAATCCACGACGGAGTCGCCCGAACCCGTCTCGAAGACGGTCGGCGACCACGTCGACGAGGTCGTCGGCTCCGGGACCGTCCGGCTGCTGGGCGACGACCTCGACGTTCTCGCGGATGCCGACGCGGACGAGGCGATGGAGACGCTCGAATCCGCGACCACCGTGCCGCGGGTCGTCGTGCTCGACGGCCCCGTCACGCAGCGACTCCTCGACGTCGCCGCCCAGCGCGGCGTCGCGAAGCTCGTCGGCACCAGCGCTGGCGAGTTCGTCAAACAGCCCGCCGGCGTGCGCGTCCACACCGCCGACGACTACTAGTTTTGAGCGATTAGGCGAGGCCGACCAGCAGCGCGAGCGCGCCGCCTGCGATGCCACCGGAGAGTGTCGCTAGGAAGTTCACGCCCTGGTTGCCGACGACGTCGCCCTCGATGACCGCGCCGGCGACGCTGTCCGCGGTCATCCCGACGAATCCCGCGGCGACGACGACGCCGACGCCCGCGAGCCCGAACCCGAAGACGGCGACGCAGATGGCGGCGATGAGGCCCGCGCCCGCGAGCCCCGCGAGCTCGCCCTGCCACGTCACCGCGCCGTCGGTCCCGGGTTCGACGCGCTCGAACGTCGTCACGAGCCGCGGCGTGTCGAAGAGCCCGCCGACTTCGCTGGAGAGCGTGTCCGCGAGTGCGGTGGCGACGGCGCCCGCGTAGGCGAACTGGTACGCGAGCCCCGACAGCGGCACGTGGGCGTGCGCGGCGTACAACAGGAGCGCGACCAGCGCGGCCGCGGAGTTCCCGAGCACGTTCCCCGTGCCGCGGGCGCCCTCGTTGTCCTCGGCGACGCCGCGTTCGAGCTTCTGGTCGTAGCGGAACTTCGTCGTGAGGCTGCCGATGGCGAAGAACGCGATGAGCACCACGAACCAGCCGTAGTCGCCGAGCACGACCGCCAGCAGCCCGAGGAGCACGCCCGTCAGCATCCCCGCGACCGAGGTCGCGTCCAGCGCGTAGGAGACGTAGCCGAACCCGGAAGTGACGACGAGCGCGACGACGACGCGCTCCCACGCGGTCGCCGCCGAAACATCCGCGAACGGCGCGAGGACGGCGAACAGCCACAAGAGGAGCGCGACCGTCACGAGCACGACCGGGTCGTCGCGGCCGACAACCACCGACCGCAGAATCCCGGCAGTGAGCGCGCCGCCCGATGCGAGGAACACGTGCGTCGGGGTGAGGACCGCGTGGCCGGCGAGCGCCGCGACGACGCCTTGCCCGGCCAGCGCAGCGAGCGCGCCCAGCACGACGAAGCCGACCATCGAGAGCGCGCGGCTCTCCCGGGCAGCGAGTACGAGCCGTCGGCCGAGGTCGCCGTAGCCGACGACGAGCACGCTCGCGACGAACACGCCAACGGGCACGTCGAACAGCGGCACGAGCAGGCCGATGGCGGTCGCCGCCAGCGCGAACCCAGTGAGCGTCCACAGTCGTCCCTCGCGGCGGTCGCGCGGCGTCGAGAACACCTCGAATAGCCACCCCTCGGGGACGACGGCGGCCGCCGCAGCGACGAGCACGAACGGGGCGGCCGCTGCCCGGCCGAGCAACGGCGCGAGCAGTGAGAGCGACGCCACGAGCGCGAACGCCGCGGCGCGCCGGAGACTCCAGTTCACGTCCGTCGTGGCTTGCCCGGGACCGTACTTAACTTCCCCGAAGCGGGAACCACGACGCCCGCTACCTGCGGGGAGCCGGGCCGCCTCGCCCACAGACCCGCAAGGTTTTGAGCCGCGGAGGCGGAGACGACGGTGTGGGCCTCTACGACCGCTACCTCGCGCTCCGCGTGCGCCGCCACGACGCCGACGCCCCCGACCACGTCGCGCTCGTCATCACGGAGCGCGACCTCCTCGAAGCCGGCGCGTACGACACGCTCGCGGACTTCTTCGGGTGGGCGTTCGACTACGGCGCCGACCGCGTCACCGTCTACGTGAGCGTCCTCGACGAGGCCGCCGTCCCGACGCTCGAACGCGAACTCGCGCGCGTCTCCGCGCCCCGCGAGGTCGCCGTCCGTGGCCCGGACGACGACCAGCGCGCCGACGCCCCAATTCAGGTGAGCGTCGGCCTCGGCGGTAAACACGAGTTCGCGACCGCCGTCCGGAACGTCGCGGAAGCCGTCGACGCCGGCGAGATGGACCCCGAAGACGTCGACGAGGCCGTCGTCGAGTCCGAGCTCGTCTTCCCCGAGGAGCCCGACCTCGTCATCAAGACCGGCGCCGAGCGCCTCTCGGACTTCATGATTTGGCAGTCCGTCTACTCGGAACTGTACTTCACGGACGTCAACTGGCGGGACTTCCGCAAGCGCGACTACTTGCGCGCGGTGCTGGACTACGAGAACCGACAGCGGCGGTTCGGCCGCTAGGCCGAAGCACGGAAATGCCCGATTTCAGGCGGTTCAGACGTTGGGCCGAACGTCGACAGACCCGTCTGTCGGGAATTCGGCCGTTGAGCCGAGTCAGTCCGCGGACTGCCCGTCCGCCTCGACGTCTTCGGGCGGGTCCGGCAGCTGGTCGCGGAGCTTGTCGAGGACGCGCCGCGCCTCCCCGACTTCGCTGCCGAGCGCTCGGACGAGCGCGAGCGCGCGCTCCGCTCGCGTCCGGCGCCACGACGCTTCTCGGGACTCGTACGTGCGGACGGCGCGCAGGAAATCCGTCTTCGAGAACTCCGGCCAGTACGGCGTGCAGAAGAACGCGGCGGCCTCGCTGCCGTTGGCGTGCCACGGCAGGAAGTTCGACGTGCGCTCGTCGCCGCCCGTGCGCACGATGAGGTCGACGTCACGAACCGGGCTCGTCTCCAGGCGCTCCTCGATTTCCGCGACGTCCACGTTCTCGGGGTCGAGAGCGCCGTCGGCGACCGCCTCAGCGACGCCGCGTGCGGCCCCCAGTAGTTCCGCGCGGCCGCCGTACGCGACCGCGATGTTCAGTGTGAAGTCGTCGTAGCCCGCGGTGCGGCGGTCGGCGTAGTCGATGGCGTCCCGCACGCGCTCGGGGAGCATGTCGGTCTCGCCGATGGCGCGAATCCGGACGCCTTGGTCGTGGACGCGGTCGGCGTCCGCGAACTCTCGGAACTTCTCCGTGAGGAGGTCGAAGAGGTGTTGGCGTTCCTCCTCCGGGCGGTCGAAGTTCTCCGTGGAGAACGCGTACAGGGTGAGCTCTTCGACGCCGAGGTCGGCACACCAGTCGAGGACGTTCTCGGTGGTCTCGGCACCCTCGCTGTGGCCTTCGGTGGCGTCCTTGCCCTGTTCGCGGGCGTACCGCCGGTTGCCGTCCTGGATGACGGCGACGTGCGCGGGCGCGCCGTCGACCTCGTGACGGAGCACGCGCTCGTAGCCGGCGTTCAGCACCGAACGGAGCCAGTCTCGCATCAGGGGAGAGGACGACGGTCTCACGTATCAGCTTTCTGTTCGCTCGTCGACGTAATCGGTTCGCGGAACATCGTGTTCTCGTCTCCTCTGTTCCCTACCGGGATAGTTAGGACCCGCCTAACCGGCCGTATACGGTTCCGACGGACGTGCTCAAACGGGCAAACCGCCACACGTATGGCCGGGAAGCGTCTCGGCTCAGCTATGAGCGAGACGGTTAATGAGGACCTCTATCGGGAGACGGTCGAACTCCTGCAGCCCGGCGACATCGAGCTCGCGGGCGCGGTCGTCCACACCACCTACGACTCCAGCGCGGAGAGCCTGCTCCACCAGCTCACCCTCGACGCGGGCGGCGCGGTCGCCGAGCACGCCGACGTCGGCGACACGTACGTCTACTCAGGCAACGACAGCGACGAGTTCGGCGTGAACCAACACCAGGGGCTCACGCTGGACAGCGACGACTTCGTCTGGGAGTGCCAGCAGCTGCTCCGCGAGGGCACGTTCGACCTCGTGCTGTACTGGAACGCGACCGGCGAGCACGACGCCGTCATCGGGGACATTCGCGCCCTCGACGGCGTCGAGCGCGTGGTCGGCATCACCGAGGACGGCTTCGACGGCTAACTCCGGGACGGCTTCGAGTCGATCTGCGTATTTCGTATTTTAGCGGCAGTAGCGCGCCTGTCGCAGTATTTTTCGCGTTCACGAGCACGGCGCGAGTCGGGCCGTTTATGGGTCGCGCCCCCTCAGTTGTGGCTATGGATATCGCGGACCTCGACGACCGGGACCGCGCGGTACTGAACGCGTTCCAGGGGGGGTTCCCGGTCGTGCACCGGCCCTTCGAGCCGGCGGCGCACGCGCTCCGGGCGCGGGGCGTGGACGTCGACCCGGCTGGCCTGCTCGACCGCGTTCGCCGCCTCGACGACGAGGACGTACTGACGCGGTTCGGTGCGCTCATCAACGCCGAGGAAATCGGCGGGAACGCGTCGCTGGTCGCGATGCACGCGCCCGAGGACGAGTTCGAGGCAATCGCCGACGTCGTCAACAGCTACCGGGAGGTCGCGCACAACTACGAGCGCGAGCACCCGCACCTGAACATGTGGTTCGTCGTGTCGGTCGCCGACAACGAGCGCGTCGAGGACGTGCTCGCGGACATCGAGGCGGAGACCGGCCAGCCGACGTACAACCTCCCGAAGCAACAGGAGTTCCGCGTGGAGGCGAAGTTCCTCGTGGACGGCCCGATTTCGGACGGCGACGTGGACCTCTCGCACCTCGGGCCGACGCCGGACCCGACCGACCGCGACACGCTCACGCCCGCCGAGCGCGACCTCGTGCTGGAGGTTCAGGACGGCCTCCCCATCGTGGAGACGCCGTACCAGGCGGTCGCCGAGGAAATCGGCCAGGAGACCGACTGGGTCGTCGAGACGCTGCGGCGGTTCAACGAGGAGGGGAAAGTCCGGCGCGTCGGCGTCATCCCGAACCACTACTCGCTGGGGTACACGGAGAACGGGATGACCGTCTGGGATGTCCCCGACGACCTCGTGGCGGAGGTCGGGCCCGCCGTGGCGAGCCTGGACTTCGTGACGCACTGTTACGAGCGCCCGCGCCACGACGGCGTCTGGGAGTACAACTTCTTCGCGATGACCCACGGCCGCAGCGAGGAAGAGAGCCAACAGCGCATCGAGCAGGTCCGGGACGTGATGGCCGAGTACTGGGACGTCGGCGAGGACGACTGGGACACGCTGTTCTCGACGCGCATCCTGAAGAAGACGGGCATCCGGCTCGCCGAGCGAGCGGACGCGAACACCGCATGAGGAGGAGGAAGGCGCTGTGATTCCGCTGTTCCACGACTTCACCGGCGAGACCGTGCTCGTCGTCGGTGGCGGCCCAGTCGGCGCGCGGAAGGCCCGGAAGTTCGCCCGGGAGGCCGACGTGCTCGTGTTGAGTCCCGACTTCGCGGACGCGGACTTCGGCGACGCCGAGCGCGTGCAGACCGCGCCCGAACCCGAAGACGCCGCCGACTGGGTGGCGCGCGCGGACCCGGCGCTCGTGGTGGCCGCTACGAACGACGCCGACGTGAACGACGCGTTCGTGGCTGCCGCCCGTAAAGCCGGCGCGCTCGTGAACCGGGCGGACGAATCCGGCGGCAGGGACGCCGACAGCGTCGTCGTGCCCGCGACAATTCGCGACGACCCGGTCGCGGTCGCCGTCGCGACGGGCGGCGCGAGTCCTGCGCTCTCGAAGTACCTCCGCGAGCAACTGTCGGACGAGCTCGCCGGCGCGGGCGAGATGGCCGAGCTGACCGCGGACCTCCGCACGGAGCTACGAGCGGCCGACGTCGACCCCGAAACCCGCCGGAACGCGGTCCGGGCGGTGGTGCGCTCGGGGCCGGTTTGGAAGGCTTTACGTACTGGTGGGACAAACGCCCGGCAAACAGCCGACGACGTCGTCGCCGACGTCGTGGGGAACTCAGAGTGGTCCACGTGAACGGAAACACAGGTGTCGTCTCGGGCGTGCGCGTCTACCACGAG
>CAXREU010000144.1:0-5991 GCA_964229715.1 Halobacterium sp. | reverse complement strand
CGCGCGTGCCGGTCGACGAGGTGCCGGACGCGTACCCGTTCGACGTGGACGCCAGCCACGCGCTCGAACTCGTCGTTGAGCGCGAGGGCGAATCCGAGGACCTCGAGACTGTTCGCGTCTTCGAGGCGTGGCCGAGCGGCGGCCACGCCAGCAGTCGGTTGGCGCGCGTGCTGGACGCGGTCGGCGAGCCCGCGGGGAACCCCGGTGCGCTTGACGGCGAGCGCGTCGTCCTCGAATCCCGGGACGGCGCGTACCGCGTGGATGTCGACGGAACGCAGGCGCTCCGCGAGCGGACGGTTCCCGCGACGGAGAACGCGCACTCGCTGGCGGAGGTCGCCATCGTCGCCGGCGCGCTCGCCGGCTTGCTCGCGTTCTCCGTCGCGTGGACGGCGTACCGGTGGGCGGCGACGCCGCTCACGACGGCCGGAAGCGTCGTGCTCGCGCTCTCACTGGGCTACGACGCGTGGCGAACCCGCGACGCGACGTGGTCGCCGCGCCCGCTCCCGTGGGCCGCCGGCGGCGTCGTTCCCGTCCTGAACGCCGCCCTCGCCGCGGCGTACCTCGCGCGGAAGGCAGTCGCGCTCAACACGCCAGACGACGCCGCGGCGGTCTGGCGCGACGTCCTCGCGGGAACCGTCGTCGCGTTCGCGGTGGGGCTCGCGCTCGCGGCGTTCGACCTCACGTTCCCCGTCGGCGCGACCGTCTTCGTGCACGCGTGGGCGCTCGCCCCGGTCGGCGTCTACCTCGACGCGCGCTCTGACCGCCACGGCGGCGACCGGCCCGAACGGACGCTGTGGCTCGCAGGTGCGGTCGTGTTCGGCGGCGCGGGCGCGCTCGTCTACCTCCTGCGGACGGATGGCGTCGACCTACAGTAGCTCCAGAATCAGCTCGCGGTCCCGGAAGTCCTCGGGGAGGCGCTCGGCGTCGAACCAGCGGATGTCTTCGATTTCGGGTTCGCCCGAGGAGACGCGCACGAGCGGCGCCGCCCGGCTGCCGCCGACGCGCCGCCCCGTGAACACGACCAGCGGGACGTGGACGCGTTCGGGGCCGCCGTAGTCGATGGCGAAGTCCCGGGCGTACAGCACGCCCGTCACCTCCGCCTCGATGTTGGTCTCCTCGCGAGTCTCCCGGACCGCGGTTTCGGCGAGCGACTCGCCGGGGTCCTGTGCGCCGCCCGGGTTCGTCCAGCCGTCCCGGTAGCCCTGCTCGACGCCGAGCACGCGCCCGTCGTCGACGACGACGAGGCCGCCGACGCCGGGCAGCCGGTCGAGTTGTTCCTCGACGGACGACGGGAACGGGTCGTCGGTGGCGTGCGGCGGCGGGTCGATTGGCTGCGGGTCCAGCATCAGGGGGTCGTCGGCGTGTTCGGCGACCGCCTGCTCGCGGAGGCGGCGGGCGCGCTCGCGGAGCCGCGCCGCGACCGTCTCGGGGTCCTCGCTCACAGTAGTATTTCGTACGCGTCCCGCAAAAAGCCACGCCCGCCGGCGGGTTTTTCCCGGGCGGACGCGTGGACTCGGCCATGACCATTCGCGCGGTCGCCGAGGACGCCTACCGCGAGGCGTTCGGCATCCTCGTGCTGTCCGCGGTCGCGAGCGTCTTCTCCGGGGTCGTGCTCGGCGGGATGGAGCGCGAACTCACCGTCGTCCCCGGCTTGCTCACCATCGTGCCCGCGCTGCTGGCGACTCGTGGGAGCGTCTACGGGTCGCTTGGCGCGCGACTTGCGACCGGCCTCCACCAGGGGCTCGTCGAACCCGAACTGTCGATTCCGGACGAGCGCGTGCGTTCGGCGGTCGCCGCCGCGATGCTCAACGGCGTCGTCATCTCCGCAGTCGCCGCGGCCGTCGGCTACGGCATCCGCTACGCGCTCGACCTGCCCGTCGCGCCGCTGGCCGCGCTGCTCGTCGTCGCGCTCGTCGCCGGCGTGCTCTCGGGCGCGGGGCTCACGCTCGTCGTCATCCTCACGGTGTTCGTCGGCTTCCGCCGCGGCCTCAACCCGGACGCGCTCGCGGGCCCCGTCGTCACCACCACCGGCGACGTCATCGGCATCGCGACGATGCTCGCGGGCGCGCGCCTCGCCATCGCCGCCGGGGTGGTCTGAGTGACCGAGGAGTGGTCCGTCCGTGGCATCGTCGCGGCGACGTTCCCGCTCCTGGCCGTGCTCACCGTCGTCGAACTCTGGGGTGGGCTCGTGTTGGACGGCAGCCGCGCCGTCCTCACGCAGTACCCGTCGTTGCTGACGCTCGTCCCCGGCATCATCGCGGTCGCCGGTAACCTCGGGAGCGTGCTCGCCAGCCGGCTGTCGACGGCGTTCCACCTCGGCACCCTCGCGTTCGACCCGACCGACGACGCCCTCGTGGGGAACGCCGCCGCGACGTTCGCGCTCGCGGTCACGCTGTTTCCTGCGGTCGGCGCGGGCGCGTGGCTCGCCCGGTTCGCGCTCGGCGACGTCGCGCTCGCGCTCGGAACGGTCGTCTTCATCGCGGCCGCTTCCGGCCTCCTGCTCGCCGTCGTCGCCGTCGCCATCGCGACCACCGCGACCTACGCCGCCTTCCAGCTCCAGCTTGACCCCGACGACGTCGTCGTCCCGGTCGTCACGACGACCTGCGACGTGCTCGGCGTCGTCGTCTTCCTGCTGGTCGTCGGGGCGACCGTATAGCGGGAGACCGACACCGGTAATTCGCCCGCGTGCGAACCTTCAGGCGTGCAACTCGCGGCGCTCCTCGCGGACGTGCTCCCGCGCGTCGCGGTGGTCTCGGTCGCCATCGCCGTCGGGCTCACGCTCGCGAACCTCGCGGTCGCGTTCGGCGCGGTGCAGTACGTCGCCCGATTCGCGAAGCCACTCACCGGCCCTGCGAACCTCCCGGACGAAGTCGGGACGGCCATCCTCGCGACCACCGCGTCGCCGACCGCCGGCTACGGCATGCTCAAGGAGTACCGGGACGCCGGCGTGCTCGACGACCGCGCCACCCTGATTGCGGTGACGATAAACACGTTCTTCGGGTTCGTCCAGCACATCTTCACGTTCTACGCGCCCGTCCTGATTCCGATTCTCGGGCTGGAGGTCGGGCTCACGTACGTGGGCGCGCGGGCGGGCGTCAGCCTCGCCATCACGCTCGTCGGCGTGCTCGCGGGCGCCGTCTTCCTCACGGAGCGTAACGTCACGCCTGCCGCCGACGCGGACGTCGACCTCCCCGGCGACGACGACCAGCCCCGCGGCGAGGCCGTCCGCGGCGCACTCATGAAGACCAGAGCGAAACTGTTCAGCATCGTGCCGCGGCTCGCATTCGTCTACACGGCCGTCGTCTACCTCACGACGGCCTACGACGTCACGGAGTACACGGCCGCAGCAGCACCGCTGACCGAATTAATCGGCCTCCCCTCCGCGAGCGTGCCCGCCATCGCCACGTTCGCCGTCGATACGACGACTGGCGCAATCTTCATCGCGCCACAAGTCCCCGGAACGTTCACCGCCCGCGAGGCCGTCGCGACGATGCTCGTCGGCGGCGTCGTCTCCTTCGCCGTCTCGACGTTCAAGCGCTCGATTCCGTTCCAGTACGGCATCTGGGGGGCACGCTTCGGGTCGAAGGTCATCGCGGTCAACGTCGCCACAAAAGTCGTCTTCATCGCGGTCGCAATCGCCGTCCTGCTCGCGTAGGCTCTACTCGTCGGCTTCGACGGGTTTCCCGTCCTCGGTCCGCGGCGCGAGGTACGCGATGAACGACTCCACGTCGGGCTCGTTCACCGTGACCTCGACGTGGAGGTCGCCGAGTTCGTCCGGACTCCCGACGGAGAAGTTCACTTTCCCGACGTACGCCGCCTGCTTCTTCAGGTCGAAGCTGAAGCCGCTGTCCGTCTGGTTGCGCAGGAACTCCTTGCGCGCCGTGTCGAGGATGCGCTGCTCGAACAGCTGCTCGCGGAACCGCTCGACATCGTGGCACTCCGCTGTGACGCGGTCACCGTGCGTCTCGACGTCCGCGGCCGGGAACAGCCCGGTAATCGTTTCGACGACGCGGTCCGTGACCTCCGTCGGCTTGACCGGCGCGGACAGTTCCACGTCGACGCTGTAGAGGACGCCCTGGTCGTCGCTCACGACTCCTCCACCTCCGCTGCCGGCGGGTCGTCGGCTTCCTTCGTGAGGAGTTCGGTGACGCGTTCGTGGAACTCCTCGAGGCTCCCCGTGTTCTCCACGCGAATGTCGGCGGCCTCGATGGCTTCGTCCATTCCGAACCCGCGCTCGCGCTCCTCGCGTGCCGCGAGCGGCTCGCCCTCGACATCGCCGGGGCGGCCGCGCCCCTCGATGCGCTCGCGGCGCAGGTCGTAGGGCGCGTACACTTCCACGAGCGTGAACGCGCCGTCGAACGCCTCGCGGAACTGCTCGACCTCCACGCCCGACCGGATGCCGTCCACGAGCACCACGTCGTTGTCCTCGAGGTGGTCGCGGATGAGGGGCAGCGAGCGCTCGGCGATGGCGCCCGGCCCATGCTCCTCGCGGAGCTTCTGTGCGATGCGTCCGTGGTGTTCCGCCGGGTCGAGGCCGCGGTCCCGGCACTCCTGCCGGATGACGTCGCCCATGATGACGACGGGCACGCCGAGCTCCTCGGCGGCGGCAGCAGCCTCGCTCTTGCCGCTGCCCGGCATCCCCACGGTACCGATAACTCTCATTACACGGACGTAGCAGCCGACCGTACCTGTGTGCTTCGACTCGGTACCCGCCGTCGACGCCAACCCGTCGGTTTTTACTCGCGTCGCCTGTACTTCCCGGCAGGGCACGTAGCTCAGTTCGGACAGAGCATTCGGCTTCTAACCGAAATGCCGGGGGTTCGAATCCCTCCGTGCCCGTGTACCTTTTTACTTCGCTGGGTTTCCTCGCTCACTTCGTTCGCTGCGGGAACCCACCTCGCAAAAAGCTACGCTAAAAACGTCCTGCGCTCACTCGCGACGCTCGTTCGCGCAGTGAAACGCGCGGCTCCGCCGCGCGTATGCTCGGCACCGAAGAGCAACGTAGCGAGTGACTAGCGGTCGCTATCGCGAGAATCGAAGTGGTCGTGCCCGCGGCTCGGCAGCGACGCGCGCGCCGGCCCACCAGCCGGCCGCGCGGTTCGCCGAACGCACCGCCGAGGGTTACATCAGCTGCTTGACTTCCTCGAAGTCGGCGCGGCAGAACGGGCAGCGGTAGCTCGTCTCGAATCCCGTGGTCTGGGCGACGGTTCGCGTTTCGAGTTCGTGCATCGCGATGCCGCGACCACAGTCAGGACAGTCGAGCTTTGGCACGTGCCACGCATACACACGCCACTGTCTTAAAACGAGGGTTGATAGATGCTAACACGCCAGCGCTGCAGACGGCTGCTTCGCGCCGATAGCGGGCGTCCCGTCGAGCGAGCGGCGACACGAACCTGCTAAACGTCTTGTGGCGTACCTTTTTCCGGCGCTCGCCTCGCTCGCGCCGGAAAAATCTACACCGGAAGAGCGAGCTCTCCCGAGCCCTGCCTCACTGCGTTCGGCAGGACGCTAAAAAACAGCAGAGTAGCCGGGTGGGCGACCGCACTACGTGCCTCGCCTTACTACAGAACCGCATCCACGCGGCTCACTCCGTTCGCCGCTCGTCTTTTCCGCGGGCCCTCACGACGTTCGGCCCCGCGCTACTCTTCGAAGCCGTCCTCGAATTTGAACGTCCCGTTCCGCTGGACGATTTCGCCGTCGACTTCGATGTACGAGTCCTCGCTCATGTCCACAATCATGTCGACGTGCTTCGCGGAGTCGTTCTGTTCGACGCCCTCACCGACCGTCGCGGGGTATGCGCGACCGAGCGCCATGTGGACGGTGTCGCCCATTTTTTCGTCGAAGAGCATGTTGTAGGTGAACCGGTCGATGTCGCGGTTCATCCCGATGCCCAGCTCGCCGAGCCGGCGCGCGCCGTCGTCCGTCTCGAGGACGGCGAGGTCGTGGACTTCGCCGCCGACCAGAACGAGGAAGTTCTGGAGGCCATCCTCG
>CAXREU010000143.1:0-14682 GCA_964229715.1 Halobacterium sp. | reverse complement strand
CGTTGGTTTGATGCGTTCTCGGTCGCGATTCGGTCCCATGCCAGCCATCGACACGACCGGCTTGACGAGGCGTTTCGGCAGCCTCGTCGCCGTCGACGCCCTGGACTTGACCGTCGAGGAGGGGGAGGTGTTCGGGTTCCTCTGGCCGAACGGCGCGGGGAAGTCCACGACCATCAACATGTTACTGGGCTTCCTCGACCCCAGCGAGGGGTCGGCGACCGTGCTCGGCCACGACGCCACCCGCGAGTCCCGCGCGGTCCGCCAGCGCACGGGCCTCCTCCCCGAGGGGTTCCACGTCTACGAGAACCTCACCGGCCGCGAGCACGTCCGCTCTGCGATTCAGACGAAGGGCGCCGACGACGACCCGGACGCGCTCATCGAGCGCGTCGGCCTCGACCCCGAGGACGCCCGCCGCGCTGCGGGCGGCTACTCGAAGGGGCTGCAGCAGCGCCTCGCGCTCGCCATCGCGCTCGTCGGCGAACCCGACCTCCTGATTCTGGACGAACCCTCCAGCGGCCTCGACCCGAAGGGCGCGAAACTCCTCCGAGAAATCGTCCGCGAGGAAGCCGAACGCGGCGCGACGGTGTTCTTCTCCAGTCACGTGCTCGGGCAGGTCGAGCAGGTCTGCGACCGCGTCGGCATCATGCACCAGGGGGAGATGACCGCCGTCGACACCATCGACAACCTCCGCGAGCGCATTGACGCCGAATCCGTCGTCGCGGCCGATGTCGCGACCGTCCCGGACACCGACCCCGTGGCGGCCATCGACGGCGTCCGCGACGTCTCCGTAGTCGGTGAGACTGTGCGCATCGCCTGCACGCACCCGAGAGCGAAGATGCCCGCGCTCCGCGCGCTCGACGACGTTGCCACCGTCACGGACGTCGCTATCGAGGACGCCTCGCTGGAGACGCTCTTCGAGGAGTACACGGACAGCGAAACGCCGGCCGTCGAGGAGCCGGTTGTCGCCGCCGGCGCGACCGGGGGTGACGCGGCGTGAGCCTCTTCACCGTCGCCCGCGACGACTTCACGAACGCCCGCCGGTCGTACGTCGTGCTCGGCGTCGTCGGCGTGTTCGCGGCGCTGGTCGCGCTCATCTTCGCGTTCGAAATCAGCATCTACGACGACCCCTACCGGGCGCTGTTCGACGTCTCCTTTTTCGTCTTCCTCGTCGTGCCGCTGATTCTGGCGCCGCTGACGTACCTCGCCATCGCGGGCGACCGCGAGAGCGGCGCCATCACGTACGCGATGGGGCTGCCGAACACGCGCGCCGAGTACGTCTTCGGGAAGCTCGCCTCCCGGCTCGGCGTCGCGGTCGCCGCCGTCTTCGTCGCGGTCGCCGTCGGATTCGTCATCGCGCTCGCGACGTTCACGAGCACGCCGGACATCGCCCGATTCGCCGTGTTCGCGGGCGTCACCGCGCTGTACGTGTTCTCATTCGTCGGCATCTTCGTCGGCATCTCCGCGCTCACGAGCAAGCGCTCGCGCGCGATGCTCGGCGTCTTCGGCGCGTACTTCCTGCTGGTGCCGTTCTGGTTCGGCTTCTTCCCCGTCATCGGGCTGCCGAACCTCGTCAACACGGCCGCGGACCTCCTCGGCACTAGCGTCTCCCAGTCGACGCAACTGATGATTAACTCCGTCTCGCCGGCGACGTCGTACCTCTTCGCCACCGAACTCGTCTACCAGGGACTGCTCCCGACGCCGTACGAGAGCATCAACTCGAACTTCGTCGGCCAGCCCGACGAGTTCTACCGCGAGTTCTGGTTCAACGCCGCCGTGATGGTCGCGTGGGGCGCCGGCTCGCTGCTCGTCGGCTTTCTGTCCTTCCGCCGGTCGGAACTCGGGTAACACAATCTCACTTTCCCTTCTGAAACTGGGGTTGGTAAGCTTTATTCGGGCGGCCCGATACGGACGTACCACGACCGAGCGGCCCGAACGCGGGCGTTCTCCCCGATAGCGACGGCTACGCCCAGCGGCGGCGCTGCTCGGCGCTCTCACCCATGAGCCAGACAACGACAGACACGACCGCACTGCTCGCCGCGGCGCTCGACCGCGCCCGCGACGGCTACGAGGACGCCGTCGACGCGGACGCCCGCGAGCGCGTCCTGCAGGAAGCCGAACGGAACGCCTACGACGGCGCCAGCACCGACGAGGCCTACGACGCGCTGCTCGGCGCGCTCACCGGCCGCATCGACCGCCACCCCGCGTACAAGTCGGTGGCCGCGCGCGTGCTCCGCGAGCGCCTCGAACGCCGCCTCGTCGACGACTACGACCCCGACGACCGCGACGCCGCCTACCGGCAGGCGTTCCGCGACGGCATCCAACAGGGCCTCGACGCCGACCTGCTCGACGAGCGCATGGCCGACTACGACCTCGACCGGCTCGCGGACGCGCTCGTCCCCGAGCGCGATGACCGCTTCGACTACATGGCCGTCGACACGCTCCAGCAGCGCTACTTCCTCCGGGAGCCCGACGAGGACCCCTTCGAACTCCCGCAGACGTTCTGGATGCGGGTCGCGATGGGCGTCGCGCTCCGCGAGGACGAGGCCGAGCGCGAAGAGTACGCCCTGGAGTTCTACGACGCGCTCTCCACGCTCCGGTTCGTCCACTCCACGCCGACGCTGTTCCACGCCGGCACCACCCACCCGCAGCTCTCCTCGTGTTATCTCACGACCGTGCCGGACGACCTGGAGGGCATCTTCGACGCGTACAAGGAACACGCCAAGCTCTCGAAATGGAGCGGCGGCCTCGGCAACGACTGGACGCCGCTGCGCGCCGCCGGCTCGCTCATCGAGTCCACCGGCGTCGAGTCCACGGGGACGGTGCCGTTCCTCAAAATCAGCAACGACGTCACCGCCGCCATCAACCGCTCGGGGAAGCGCCGCGGCGCGGCCGCGGCCTACCTCGCGTGCTGGCACCTCGACTTCCCCGCGTTCTGTGACCTCCGGCGGAACACCGGCGACGACCGCCGCCGCACCCACGACATGAACACCGCGGCGTGGATTCCGGACCTGTTCATGGAGCGCGTGCGCGCCGACGAGCAGTGGACGCTGTTCTCCCCGAAGGAGACCGGCGACCTCCACGAGCTGTACGGCAGCGACTTCGCGGAGCGCTACCGCGAGTACGAGGCGATGGCCGACGAGGGGGACATCGAGAACTTCGAGCGCGTCGACGCCAGCGAGCTCTGGCGCACGATGCTCACGCGGCTGTTCGAGACCGGCCACCCGTGGCTCACGTTCAAGGACCCGTGCAACGTGCGCTCGCCGCAGGACCACGCGGGCGTCGTGCGCTCCTCGAACCTCTGCACGGAGATTACGCTGAACACCAGCGAGGAGGAGACCGCGGTCTGCAACCTCGGCAGCGTCAACCTCGCGCGCCACGTCGACGACGGCGAACTCGACCGCGACCAGCTCGAAGACACCGTGGAGACGGCGATGCGGATGCTCGACAACGTCGTCGACCTGAACTTCTACCCGACGGAGAACGCCGAGCGCTCGAACATGCGCCACCGCCCGGTCGGCCTCGGCGTGATGGGCTTCCACGACGCGCTCCAGCAGCTACGGGTGCCGATGGCGAGCGACGCCGCGCTCGAGCGCGCCGATGAGATTCAGGAGTACGTCGCGTACCACGCCCTCGGCACGTCCGCCGACCTCGCCGCCGAACGCGGCGCCTACGAGAGCTACGAGGGGTCGAAGTGGGACCGCGATGTCTTCCCGCAGGACACCGTCGACCGCCTCGAAGCCGAGCGCGGCCGCGACATCCCGGTCCCGCGCGAGGAACGCCTCGACTGGAGCGACGTCCGCGAGCGCGTCGCCGAGCACGGCATGCGGAACTCGAACACGATGGCGGTCGCGCCCACCGCGACCATCTCCACCATCGCCGGCACGTCGCCGTCCATCGAGCCCGTCTACTCGAACCTCTACGTGAAGTCCAACATGAGCGGCGACTTCACGGTCGTCAACGACCGCCTCGTCGCCGACCTCGAGGAGCGCGGGCTGTGGACCGACAAGCTCCGCGACAAGCTCACGTACCACGACGGCTCCGTGCAGGAACTCGACGCCGTCCCCGAGGAACTCACGGAGCGCTACCGGACGGCGTTCGAAATCGACCCGCGCCACCAGCTCCGGCTCGCCGCGCGCCGCGGCGTCTGGATCGACCAGAGCCAGTCGGTGAACGTCTTCTTCCCGGAGACCGACGGTTCGAAGCTCTCGGAGGTCTACCAGACCGCGTGGGAACTCGGGCTGAAGACGACGTACTACCTGCGCACGCTCGGCGCCAGCCAGATTGAGAAGACCACCCTGGACATGGACGAGTACGACGACACCCAGCACCGCGACGACAGCGACGACGAGGACGGTGACTTGCCGAGCGTCGAGGACCCGACCTGCGAGGTGTGTCAGTAGTGCCCGTCCTCGACGCCGACACCGAGCACGACCCGAACAAGATTCTCCCCATCGATTACGACTGGGCTCGCGAGTACTACCAGCAGGGCGTCGCGAACAACTGGACGCCCGAGGAGGTCTCCATGCAGGAGGATGTCTTCCAGTGGAACAACGACGAGCTCACCGACGCCGAGCGCCAGCTCGTCGAGTGGAACCTCGGGTTCTTCTCCACGGCCGAATCCCTCACCGCGAACAACATCGTGCTCGCCATCTACGAGTACGTCACCGCGCCCGAGTGCCGGCAGTACCTCCTCCGGCAGGCCTACGAGGAGGCCGTCCACACGGACACGTTCATCTACTGCTGCGACAGCCTCGGCTTCGACCCCGAGTACATGTACGGGATGTACGACCGCATCCCCAGCATCGCCGAGAAGGACGAGTTCGTCGTCGACCTCACGCGCGCCGTCGACGACCCCTCGTTCACCATCGACACCGACGACGACCTCCGGGACTTCCTCCGCGACCTCGTCGGCTTCTACGTCATCATGGAGGGCATCTTCTTCTACGCGGGGTTCGCGATGATGCTCGCGCTCAAGCGCCGCGGGAAGATGGTCGGCGTCGGCGAGCAGTTCGAGTACATCATGCGCGACGAGTCGCTGCACCTGAACTTCGGCGTCGACCTCGTGAACCAGATTCGGGACGAACACCCCGGCGTCTGGACCGCCGACTTCGAGGCCGAAATCGACTCGCTGATGCGGGAGGCCGTCGACCTCGAGCAGGTGTACGCTCGCGAGGCCTGCCCCGACGACGTGCTCGGGATGTCCAGCGAGCAGTTCGCGGAGTACGTCGAGTACGTCGCCGACCGCCGCTTCCAGCAGCTCCGCATGGACCCGGTCTACGGCACGGAGAACCCGTTCCCGTGGATGACCGAGCAGGTCGATTTGAACGCGGAGAAGAACTTCTTCGAGCGCAACGTCTCCGAGTACCAGCAGGGCGGCTCGCTGGACTGGGACTAGAGCCGGTTCGCCAGCGTCTCCGCGGTCGCCTCCCCGACGCCCTCCACGTCCCGAAGATCCTCAACGGAAGCCTCGCGCACGCCCTCGACGCTCCCGAACCGCCGCAGCAGGCGCTTGCGGAGCTCCGGGCCGACGCCGTCGACGTTGTCGAGCGTCGTCTCCACCTCGTCCCGGAGCGTCTGGTGGTACGCGACCGCGAACCGGTGGGCTTCGTCGCGCACGCGCTGGAGGACATGCAGTTGCGGCGCGTCGTCCGCCCAGTCGTACGTCCCCGTCGGCGTTATCACGACCTCCTCGTCTTTCGCCAGCGCGACCACCGGTACGTCCCACCCCGCGTCCGCGAGCGCCTCTCGCGCGGCGTCTAGCTGCCCCTCGCCGCCGTCGATGAGCAGGAGGTCTGGGTCCGGACGGTCGTCGCCAGCGTGCCCGCCGGCACGTTCAGCTTCGACGGCCCGGTCGGCGCGCCAGCGCAGCAGCCGATACATGTTCGCGTAGTCGTCGTTCTCCTCGTCGAGTTTCTTCCGGCGGTAGTCGGCTTTCTCGGCGCTCCCGTCCACGAAGCAGACGTCGCTGCCGACCACGGCCTTCCCCTGGGCGTGGCTCACGTCGAAGCCCTCGATGCGGGTCGGCCGGTCGATACCCAGCGCGTCCGCGAGCGCGCCGAGTTCGTCCCGCTCGCCGGAGCGCCGGTGGGCGTTCTTCAGCGCCAAATCCACGAGCGTGGCTTCCCGGCCCGCACCCGGGACGCGGACGTCGACGCCCGCCTCGTCGAGCCACGCCGCCACGTCGTCGTCGCCGTGGCGCTCGGGCAACAGCAGGCGGTCCGGGAGCTCGCGTTCCGCGTAGAACTGCACGAGGAACGCCGCCAGCACGTCCGCGGGACTCTCGTTTTCCGGGGCATCCAGGTGGTGCTGGTCGCGCTCCACGAGTTGCCCGCGCTCGGCGTGCAGGCGCGCGACCGTCGCGTCCTCTCCCTCCACGGCGACGCCGAGCACGTCCGTCGTCGCCGCGTCGTCGCCGCCCGCGACCGCCGCGCCCGCGCCGCCGTGGAACGCTTCGACGGCGTCCAGGCGGTCCCGGAAGTTCGCCGCGCGCTCGAAGTTCTGCGCCTGGGCGGCCTGCTCCATCGCGCGTTCGAGCGGGTCCGCGAGCGCGCCGGTCTCCCCCTCGAAGAATCTGCGGGCGGACTCCACGTCCGCCGCGTAGTCACCCTCGCCGATTTCGCCGGTGCAGGGCGCCGAACACAGCCCCATCTCGTAGTCGAGGCAGGGGCGCTCGCGGTTCCGGTACTTGTGGTCCGAGCAGCCCCGGAGCCCGTACACCTCCCGAATCGCCTTCACCACAATCTCCACGTCGCCCTTGTCCGTGTACGGGCCGTACGCCGCCGCGCCCTCGTCGGGGTCGCGAGTCACCTCGATGCGGGGGACGGTGTGGTCCGTGAACTGCACGAGCGGGTAGGACTTGTCGTCCTTCAGGCGGACGTTGTACCGCGGCTGGTGGCGCTTCACGAGGTTCGCTTCCAGCAGGAGCGCCTGCGTCTCCGTGTCCGTCACCGCGAAATCGATTGCGTCCGCGTGCTCGACCATCCGCGCGATGCGCTCGCTCCGGGGGTCGCTGTACGACCGCACGCGGTCGCGGATGTCCACTGCCTTCCCGACGTAGAGGACGGTGTCGCCGTCGAGGAACTGGTAGACGCCGGGCTCCGTCGGCAGGTCGCTGGCGCGCTCCCGGACCGCGTCCGCGTCCATCGCTTCGAGGTACGGCCGCGGCGACTTTCAACTGCGCGGTCGGGGAACCGCCAGGCTTGAACCCCAGGCCGTCGAACCCCCGCGTATGCCCGAAACCGAGCGCGTCTGGCTGGTCTTCCGGGAGTACACCGACAAGGGGCTACTCAACCTCGTTTACGCGACGCCCGACGGCGACCGCGTGCTCCGCAAGCAGCGCTCGCTGAACGCCGGCGACCCCACCGCGGCCGTCGACGCCGACGTCGACGACCTCGAACCCGTCGAGGACCCCGAGGACCGCGAGCGCTACGGCCAGGAAGCCAGCCGGATGCGGGACTCCCACGACCCCGACGACCGCGTGTAGTTCGCAGCGGCTGTGGCCGGGAGCAAGACACTTCCCGCCGCACTACGACGGCCCGACCATGCAGACTGCCCTCCCCCTGGTGGTAGCGTGACGTGGCCGGTCGTCGCGCGCCGCGACCTCCGCGCGCTCCGCGCCGACAACTCGCTGGCGGTGTTCGGCGGCTTCTTCGCGCTGCTGGCGGCCGCACTCGCGTACGGCGCCACGAACGGCCCCGGCGTCACCCCCCTTCCGGCCGCACTCGCGCTGTTGTTCATGTTCGCCGTGCCGCTTGCTGCCGGCACGCTCACCCACGAAGCCGTGCCGAGTACCGTCGCTAGCGGCCGCGTCCGGCTCACGCTCTCGCTGCCGCACACGCGGTCGACGTTCCTCGCTGGCGCGGGCGCCGCCCGCCTCACCACGACGCTCGTCGGCGTCGTCGCCGCAATCGTCGTCGCGACCGGCGTCTACGCGCTCCGCGGCGCGCCGGTGCCGGCGGTCCGCGTGCTCGCCGTGCTCGCGCTCGCCGCGCAGCTGGCCGCCGCGTTCGTCGCCGCGACGCTCGCGTTCACCGCGCGCTCGACGTCCACGACGCTCGCCGCCGCGACCACGTACGGCTTCTTCGCGCTCGCGCTGTTCTGGCCGATTGCGCTGAGCCTCGGGCGCGTCATCCTCGCCGGCCAGTTCGGCGTGCAGGTCGGGAGCGCGTTCGTGGACTCGCTCGTCGTCGCTAGCCCGCTGTACGCGTACGTGAACGCGCTCACCGTCGTCGGCATCGACCCGGTCGCGACGACCGGCTCCGTTCCCGACGGCGTCGGCGTCGCCGTCCTGCTCGCGTGGACGCTCGCCGCGTTCGCACTCGCAGCGCGCCGATTCGGCCGCATCGAACTCTGAGACGCCGCCGTGCGGTCGCTCGCGCTGCGAACCACCCAAACCGATTTAGGCGGGCGGTGAGATTCCTCCCGCATGGCAGCAATCGAACTCTCCGGCGTCACCAAGCGATACGGTGACGTCACCGCCCTCCACGACCTCGACCTTCAGGTCCAGTCCGGGGAGATATACGGCTTTCTCGGGCCGAACGGCGCCGGGACGTCCACCACTATCGACATCCTCCTGGACTTCGTCCGACCGACCTCGGGCACTGCGACAGTGCTCGGCCACGACGCCCACGACGAGTCGCTGGCCATCCGCCAGCGCATCGGCGTGCTCCCCGAGGGGTTCCACGTCTACGAACGCCTCACCGCCCGTCAGCACCTCGAGTTCGCTATCGAGTCGAAGGACGCCGACGACGACGTCGACGACCTCTTGGCGCGCGTCGGCATCCCGGAGGCCGCCGACCGGAAGGCCGGCGGCTTCTCGAAGGGGATGCAGCAGCGCCTCGCGCTGGCTATCGCGCTCGTCGGCGACCCCGACCTCCTGATTCTGGACGAGCCGTCGACGGGGCTGGACCCGAACGGCGCCCGCGAGATGCGCCAAATCATCAACGAGGAAGCCGACCGCGGCGCGACCGTCTTCTTCTCCAGTCACATCCTCGAACAGGTCGAAGCCGTCTGCGACCGCGTCGGCATCCTCCAGCAGGGCGAACTCGTCGCGCAGGACACCATCCGCGGGCTCCGCGAGGCCGCCGGCACGGGGTCGTCGCTGACGGTCACCGTCGATGAACTCACGCCCGACATCGTCCGAGCCGTCGAGGACGTCCCCGGCGTCACGAGCGTCGACACCGACCGCGACGTGCTCACCGTGAGCGCCGAGGACGCGTCCAAGACGGACATCCTCGACGCCATCGAGGCCGCGGGCGGCGAGGTCGTCGACTTCGCCACGCGGGAAGCGTCGCTCGACGACGTGTTCGCCGCGTACACGAACGACCGCGACGAGGAGGTGTCGGCATGAGCTGGACGGCCATCGCGCGCAAGGACTTCCACGACGCCGCGCGCTCGAAGGCGCTGTGGGCGCTCACCGCGCTGTTCGTGCTGTTCATGGCCGGCGTCGCGTACGTCTACACGTTACTCGGCCAGCAAAGCGGGGACCTGGAGGCGCTCGGGCTGCTCATCTTCCTCGTCAGCCCGGTGACGCTGCTCATTCCGCTGACCGCGCTCGTGATGTCGCACAAGGCCGTCGCGGGGGAAGTCGAGTCCGGGAGCGCGAAGTTCCTGCTGTCGCTGCCCCACACTCGCCGGGACGCCATCGTCGGGAAGGTCGTGGGTCGCGGCGCCGTGCTCGGCGTCTCCGTGCTGGTCGGCCTCGTCGTCGCGGCAGTCGTCACGGTCGCGCTCTACGACAGCTTCGACGCGCTGGCGTTCCTCGGCTTCTCGGCGCTCACGGTGCTGCTCGCCGTGCTGTACACCGCCGTCGGCGTCGGCCTCTCCGCGACAACGAAAGACTCCGGGCGCGCCACCATCATCGCCGCCGCGTTCTTCGTCGTCTTTGAGGTCGCGTGGGGCGTCGTCGTCAGCGGCGTCTACTACCTCCTGAACGGCAGCCTCGGCCCCACCACGGCCGAGTCGATTCCGGACTGGTCCCTCCTGTTGAACCGCATCCCCCCGTCCTCGGCGTTCACGAACGCGGTCTTCCAGTTCCTCCCCGGACAGTCCACGCTCGTCTCCCAGCTGTTCCCGCAGAACCCGCCCATCTACCTCTCGAAGTGGGCCGCGCTCGCGACCATGTTCGCGTGGCTCGTCGTCGTCCCCGCGCTCGGCTACTACCGCTTCCAGCGCATGGACCTGTAGCTACGGCTCCCAGCGATACCGCCGCGTCGGCGCGCCGTCGAAGCGCGGCCCCGCACCGACGTCCTCGAAGCCTTCTTCCAGGAGTACGTCGCCGAGCGCGTCGTCCTCGTCGAGCACGACTTCGACGCCGAGGTTCTCGTGAACCGCGAACTCGCGGGGACCGTCCAGGAGCGCGCCGACCGTCTCCGGGTCGCCCGCCAGTCGCGTGACGTGGACGGCGCCGCGCCACGCGTCGAACGCCACGAACCCCGCGAGGCCGCCGTCGTTCTCGGCGACGCGCACCGTGCGGTCCCTGACGAGGCGCGCGGCGTCGAGGTCGTCGTCGGCGAGCGCGTCCACCGCGGCGGCGTCGTCGGCCGTCGCGTCACGAACGTTCATGCCTTCAAGTACGCAAGCGACGAACTTAACGCCGCGGCCGCGAGCACGGCAACCGTTTCGTGCATGCAAGCAGTTATCACCGCCCGCGTCCCTACGACCCGGCAATGAGCACGGCTCCGAGGACCGGTGGGAAGCGATGCGCGTAGTCGCGAAGTTCGGCGGCACCAGTCTCGGGAGCGGCGACCGCATCGAGCGGGCCGCCGACTCCATCGCGGACGCGGTCGCCGCCGGTCACGAACTCGCGGTCGTCGCGTCGGCGATGGGGAACACGACCGACGAACTGCTCGACGACATCACGTTCGAGGCCGACGACGCCGACCGCGCGGAAATCGTCTCGATGGGCGAACGCACCTCGGTGCGGATGCTGAAGGCGGCGCTGGCCGCCCGCGGGGTCGACGCGGTGTTTCTCGAACCCGGCCACCCCGACTGGCCGGTCGTCGCCAACGACCGCGGCGAGGTCGACGTCGAGGAGACGAAGCAGCGCGTCGAGGCGCTAGCCGCGGACCTCGACGACGTCGTCCCCGTCATCACGGGCTTCCTCGCGGAGGACCACGAGGGCAACGTGACGACGCTCGGGCGCGGCGGCAGCGACACCACGGCCGTGATGCTCGGGCGGTACGCTAACGCCGACGAGGTCGTCATCGTCACCGACGTCGAGGGCGTCATGACCGGCGACCCCCACGTCGTCGAGGGCGCGCGCAACGTCGGCGAAATCACCGTCGACGAACTTCGCAACCTCTCGTTCCGCGGCGCCGAGGTGGTCGCTCCGTCCGCGCTCTCGTTCAAGGACGACGACCTCGACGTCCGCGTCATCCACTACCAGCACGGCGACCTGCTCTCGGGCGGCACGAAAATCGAGGGGCAGTTCGAGAACATGATCGACATGCGGGACACGCCGCTGGCGTGTCTCACCGTCGCCGGGCGCGCCATCCGCAACCGCCCCGGCATCATGTCGACGTTGTCGACGGCGCTCCACGACAGCGACATCAACGTCGACGCGGTCGCCTCCGGCATGGACTCGATGACGTTCTACGTCGACGAGGGCGTCGCCGAGCGCGCCGAGAACGTCCTCCACAGCGAGGTCATCGAAGTCGGCGAACTCTCCTCGGTCACCGTCCGCGACGACGTCGCCGTCATCCGCGTGCTCGGCGGCGAACTCCCGAACCAGCCGGGCGTCCTCCGGCGCATCGTCGACCCCATCGCGGAGGCCGGCATCAACGTCATCGACATCATCTCCAGTGCGACGTCGGTCGCCGTGTTCGTCGACTGGGACGACCGCGAGGAGACGCTGGATATCGTCCAGGACCACTTCAGTTCCTAATTACCGGCCGTCCGCCAGTCGCTCGGCGGTCGCGTTCGGCAACCCCGCGTCCCGCACGGCCTCGGCCACCCGGTCGACGTCGTATTCGACGCGGCGTTCTTCGACCGACGCTTCCTCGACATCCAGCACCGCGTACGCCGCGCGCGGGTCGCGGTCCCGCGGCTGCCCGACACTTCCGGGATTCATGACTATCCCCTCGTTGTAGACCTCGTGGTGCTGGACGTGCGTGTGCCCGAGAATCAGGACGTCCTCCTCGCCGAGCAGGTGCGGGCCGAACGCCTCCGGGTACGTGTAGCGGTCCTGTACCTCGGGGTGGTCGTGGACGACCTTCACGCGGCCGTCGAACAGTGTCCGCTCGCGCGGGAGGCGCTGCACCCAGCCGATTTGGACGTCGTTCAACTCCCGCTTGGCGTGTCTCACGCCCGCTTGCGCCATTCCGTTCCCGCCGAAGTTCCGGTCGGTGGCCACCATCCGGTCGTGGTTGCCCATCACTGTCGGCACGTCGCGCTCTCGGAGCGCGTCCACGCACGCCGCGGGCCACGGGTTGTAGCCGACGACGTCGCCGGCGCAGACGAGCGCGTCCACGTCCGACAGGTCGTCGAGCACTGCCTCCAGCGCGACCAGATTCGAGTGGATATCGGAGACGACGCCGACCTTCATGGCTGCGGGTCGGGGCCGGTCGCCCTTAGTTCTCCGGCCCGTTCTCGATCGCCGTCGCGTAGCCGTCGCCGTCGCGCACGACGCCGACCGCGCAGACCGCGTGCTCGAACGCCGCGCTGTGCGCCTCCGCGGCGGCCTCGCTGGCGGTGTCGGCCTCGAAGCCGATTGGCTCGGGGCTGTCCTTCTCGTAGGTCGCGACGAGCGTCGGCTCGTCGACCGCCTCCACGAGCAGCGCGTCCTTCCGCACGGTCCCGACGAACGCGTCGCCCTCCGGCGTCAGCACCCCGGCGATGCGGGGCGTGTCGTAGTCGTCTTTCTCGTAGTCGAGCGCGAGCAGGCTCTCCGCGAGCGCGTCCCGCGCCGGGTAGCCCAGGCCGAGCTTCTCCGTAATCGGGTCGACGTGGCTGCCGTTCCCGACGACCGCGTGCCCCGCCGTCTCCCGGTAGCAGTTGTACGACACGTAGGGGTTGTCCGTCTCCGGCGCGTCCGGCGTGGGCGCGACCGTCAGCGCGTCCTCGCGCTCGACCACCTGGCGGTTCGGGAACGACCGCGAGGACACTCGATACGCTGCCACGTCCGGACCGACGACGACGAACCGTCCGATGTACATACGCGAACGTGCATTCTCGGGCGGCAAATAGGCGTCGAACTACACACGTTCGCGCTGTCGGCGCGACGCGGCGTCGCGGCTGCTCGGTGCGTCTCCGTCGTCGGGGTTCGCAACACTCATAAGCCACAATCGCCTTCTGTCGTGTGCGAGCAGTCCATTGGGGTAGCGGCCAATCCTGAAGCCTTCTGGGGGCTTCGACCCTGGTTCGAATCCAGGATGGACTACTTCTCTGCGAACGCGAGACGCGTAGCTCTCGATTCGTGCGAACGGCACCGCCGCAAGCGAGCGGTGACTCGTCCGAATCCAGGATGGACGATTCTACTGTGAGTTACGTAGATAGCCACGCGCTCCCCTAGTTCCCGCCGCGGACGACGTGGCCGTACTTCAGTAGGGCGACGAAGACGCTGCCGCCGAGCGCGTTCCCGAGGGTCGCGAGCACGAGGAACGCGAGGTAGTCCGCCAGCGAGATGGCGGGGGACATGAGCAGGCCGAACAGCACTTCGACGTTGCCCGCAATCGAGTGCGGGAGGTGCAGCAGGGCGATTGTGGCGGTGACGACCCAGATGATGACGAGCCGGCTGATGGTCTCTTGGGCGGCTGCGACCAGCCACGCGAGCAGACCCATCAGCCAGCCCGCGAACACGCCCGCGACGACCAGCCACTGGAGGTCGTGGGAGACGAGCTTGAGCGCGATGGTCTCGAACGCTTCCGGTTCGACGACGCCGAGCCCCGGCATCAGGAGGACCGCGAGCAGCGTGAACGCGACGCCGCCGACGATGTTTCCGACGTACACCAGCCCCCAGAGTCGGCCCAGTTCCCGGACGGACGCCTGGCCGTCGAGCACCGGTATCACCGCGAGCGTGGTATGTTCGGTGAACAGCTCCGAGCGGCCCAGGATGACGAGCATGAAGCCGATGGAGTAGACGCTCGCGAGCAGCAGCTCCGTCACGAGGTCGCCGAAGCCGCCACTGGAGAGCGTGAGCACCACGGCCATCATCAGCGGCCCGAAGCCGATGTCGAGGCCAGCGGAGAGTCCCGAAAGCAACAGGCCGCTTCGTTCGCGGTTCATCTCGTGGAGCGCGCTCTCGATGAGCGAATCGAGGACGCTCCGCGAGGGCGTCTGCTCCGTCGACGACTCTGAATCAGACACGAGGAATACCTCTAACGGACAGTCGTACCGAACACTCTCGAAAGTTTCCCCGGACGAACAGGGACTTTACTGGTCGGCGGGCGGCGCCGCGGTCTCGGGTTCGGTATCGGCCGCTTCGACGCGCGCGTACCCCTCGCGGAACTCGCCGATGAGCTGCCCCATCTTCGCGTACCAGTCGTTGAGCATGCGTTGCATCTCGTCGGCGATTTCGTCGGAGTCGGCGGGCTCGTAGACGTGGTAGTAGCCGCCGTGGTCGTAGTTCACCTGGCGCGTCTCGACGAGGTCGGCGTCCATCAGCCGCTGGACCGACCGGTAGGCCGTCGAGCGCTCGCGGTCGATGCGGTCGCTGAGTTCGTCGACGGTCAGCGGCTCGCCGGT
>CAXREU010000142.1:0-4084 GCA_964229715.1 Halobacterium sp. | reverse complement strand
TGCTCGCGCTCGCAGTTATCCCGTACTCGACGACGCCGTACGTCACGGACGTCGTCTTCACGGGTCTCGTCTTCGTGATGCTCGGGGTTTCTTGGAATCTCGTCGCGGGGTACGCCGGCCAAATTAGCCTCGGCCACCACGCCTTCTTCGGGCTGGGCGCGTTCGTTTCCGCGTGGCTGACCACGCCGTCGCGCGCCAACCTCCCCGAGGTCATCCAGTCGCCCGCGCTGCTCGCCATCGCCGTCGGCGCGCTCGTCGCGGGCCTGCTCGCGCTCGTACTCGGGCCGATTCTGTTCCGGCTGACCGGCCACTACTTCGCCATCGGTACGCTCGCAGTCGCTGCAATCATCCAGCTCGTCTTGCTCGACCAGCGCCGGTTCTCCGGCGGCTCGACGGGCTACTACGTCCAGAACAACCTCGGCGAGGACACCATCTACGTGCTGATGTTGCTCGCGACCGTCGCGGTCATCCTCGTCACGTACCTCATCGTGAACAGCCGTTCCGGACTCGGGATGCGCGCTATCCACGACGACGAGGACGCCGCCAGCAGCCTCGGTGTCAATCCGCTGCGGTACAAGCTACTCGCGTTCTCCGTCGCCTCCGCGATGGCGGGCCTCGCGGGCGGGTTCTACGCGCAGTTCTCGCTGTACGTCAACCCCGACTCGACGCTCGCCGTCCCGTGGATGGTCGACACGCTCGTCGTTGTCGTCCTCGGCGGCATGGGGACGATGGCCGGGCCGCTGCTCGGCGCAGGTCTGTTCCTGACGCTGGATACGGTCCTACGCGAGACAGCCGGCGAGTTCGCGACCACCATCGAGGGCGCGCTCATCATCATCTTCGTCATCTTCGTGCCGGGCGGCCTCTACAAGCTGCTCACGGACCGCTCGGACGGCGAAGACGAATCCCAGGAAGCGGAGGGCGAAGCCGCAGCCGAGCAAGCTGAGTAACGCCGACGAACCGCTTCGCTCGCCATTTTCTGCATCCGCTTTGATACCGCTGAGAAGAAGGTCCGCGCTTAGCCGCCCAGATACGACGCCGCGACGCGCTCGTCGGTTGCGAGGTCCTCGGCGTCCCCGGACAGCGTCATCCGGCCGGATTCGAGGACGTAGCCGCGGTCGGCGATGCGGAGCGCGTTGTTGACGTCCTGTTCGACGAGCAGTACCGTCGTCCCTTCCTCGTTGATGCGCTCGATGGCTTCGAAGACGTCCTCGACGAGCACGGGCGCGAGTCCGAGACTCGCCTCGTCGAGCAGGATGAGGTCCGGGTCGCTCATCAGCCCGCGGCCGATGGCGAGCATCTGTTGTTCGCCGCCGGAGAGCGTCCCCGCCTTCTGGCCTTTCCGCTCTTCGAGGCGCGGGAAGACATCGTAGACGCGCTCGAACTGTTCGCTCATCCCGTCACGGTTCGTGTACGCGCCCAGCCGGAGGTTCTCGCGAACGGTGCTGTCCCCGAAGATTTCCCGGCCTTCCGGGATGTGAGTGATGCCTTTCGGCACGACCTCGTCCTGTTGGAGGTGGCCAATAGACTCGCCCTGAAACGTGATTTCGCCCTTGCTGGGCGTAAGCGGGCCACAAATCGTCTTCAGGATGGTCGTCTTGCCGACACCGTTGGCACCCAGGAGGGCAACAGTCTCGCCTTCGGTGACTTCGAGGCTGACGTCCCAGATGACCTGGATGTCGCCGTATCCGACGTCGATGCCGTCCACTTCGAGCAGGGTCATTGGGCCACCGTACACAGGTCCTCCATAAAAGATTACCTCCAAGCGCAATTCGCAGGTGTCCGCCGACGACTATCGCAGGACGTGCGCGTCGTCGTAGTGGGTGCGGAACGCGAACCAGAGGCCGTGGCGGCCGGGAATCCGTTCTCGGGTGGCCTCACCCGCACGTAGTTCGTTGCGAGAGACAGTCCAGGTCGTCCCGTCGGAATCCACGAACACGTTGCCGTCGCGCTTGACTGGGGTCGGCGGTGCCTCGTAGACGGCAACGTCGCCGGTCGCGTCCCTGATTGCGACGACCTCGCGGCCATCCACAGTTCCGACGAGCGGGTCGTCGAACTCCTCGACGGGAATTACCCAGACCTCGCTTGCGTCCTCGCTGACGAGGCCGTAGACGTCGGCCTTCTCGGGGAGTTCGCCGTCGGCCTGCTGGACGCCGGGCTGGACGACGTCCTCGTTGTTCCAGTAGTGCCGGAAGAAGCCGATGTGGTCGTCGTAGTGGCTGTAATCGTAGTCGTAGCCGGTGTCGGGGTCGAGTACGCGCGTCTGCGGGTACTCGGCGCGCCACTCGCCGTACGTCGTCTGCGTGACAGCGAACTGGTCAAGCACGAGGTCCTGGCTGTCGGCGAGGTAGTGGCCGGCGGTCGGCACGCCGGCGTGCTGGTCCCACAGCGTCTCCGTCTCCTCGTCGTACATGACCTTATTCCCGGACGCGAGCATCCCGGTGCTCCCGAACGTGAGCACGTCGTGGTCGCCAACATCGACTCTCCTATCGTATAGAATCGGCGCGTTACAGAGCGTGCAGTACGTCAGGCTCACAGAGACGCCGTCAAGGGTGACGTTCAGCAGCTCGTGCGGGAACAGCACCTCCCGGGGGACAGCGTACTGCGTGCCCTCGATTTCGAACCCGAAGACGGTGTCCTCGTCGTCCAGATAGCTGCCCTCGGCGGCGGGCAGGAAGTCCGGGGCGTTCAGCGCCGCGAGGAACGAGCGGTCGCAGTTCCCCCAGCGAATTGCTTGGAGGTCGAAGGTCCGTGGTTCAGCGTCGAGCAAACCGCCGACGGGCGGCAGGTAGGACTTGTAGAGGCGGAGTTTCCATTCGTCGAAGCCCGCTAGCGGTTCGATGCCCTGCTGGGAGTACCACGACTCCCACTCGACCCACGCGTGGTCGGAGTCGAAGCTCGGTTCCGCGAGGTCGGCGAGCGCGTCGCGGACGCCCGGCCACCGGACTTCGGGGAGGTCGAGGTAGCGCGGCGGGTCGCGGTTCCGCAGTACCTCCGGGAAACCGAACTGCTCCCAGTCGTTGCCGATGGCGTCGATAACGAGTACTTCCAGCAGATGTGGGACAACGCGCTCGTCGCCGTGCTCGGCGAGTGCGTCGATGGCGTCGGCGTGAGCGTCGGCGTCCCGGACGAGCAACTGCTCGACGTGCTCCTGCAGGGCTGGCGAATCGGTCGGCATGCTCTGGACTGTGTGAGCGACTGCCAAAAATGTGCGTGTCGGGGAACTGCGACTACTCTTGGCCGCCCTTCGTCACGTGGACGTCCTCGAAGCGCATGTCGCGCTCGGTGACGTCGACGAGCATCCGGCCGACATCCTCGATTTCGGCGTCGATGGTGTCGCCGTCGGAGAGTTCGCTGACGCCTTCCGGGGTGCCGGTGGTGATGACGTCGCCGGCTTCGATGGTCGCGCCCAGCGAGGCGTACTCGACGATGTCCGCGCACGTGTACACCATGTCGCCGGTGTTCTCGTCCTGCTTGCGGTCGCCGTTCAGTTCGAGTTCCATCTGGAGGTCCTGGGGGTCCTCGATTTCGTCGGCCGTGACGACTGCCGGGCCGATGACCGTGAACGTGTCGTAGGATTTCCGGTTCGAGCGGTCTTGGTCGCCGCGCACGGAGATGTCCAGCAGAATCGTGTACC
Organism: Halobacterium sp.; assembly: GCA_964229715.1. Classification (GTDB taxonomy): domain Archaea; phylum Halobacteriota; class Halobacteria; order Halobacteriales; family Halobacteriaceae; genus Halobacterium. Next base: position 450 of record CAXREU010000142.1, on the reverse strand, counting down.
CGAAGATGTGGTCCCAGGCGTCCTCGGCGTCGACGTCTTTGACGTCGTCGCCCATGACGAACGCGAGTTCGATTTCGTGGTCGACGCGGCGGTCCGAGAACGGCAGTTCGACGCCGTGGTCTGGGCCAACGACGCTCGAGGGCGCCTTCAGGAAGTAGCCCTTGTCCTCGATGCTGAACCACTCCTCGGTGGTGATGTCGCGGTCCGCAAGCGCCTCCTCGATGTGGTTCTCGTAGTTCAGGGGGGCGGCGATGACCTTCCCGGGGCGCTCAACGGGCGAGCCGAGTTCGACCTCTTCGCGGTCGTAGTCCGGCTCGGCGTCGGCGTACTCGCTGGCGTCGTAGTCGCCGTTGATGTACTCGACGAGCGGGTCGTCGGCGTCGATGCCGAGTCGGTCAGTGAGGTCGACGACGCCGTCGTCGTTGGTTAGCAAGCCCAGTCGGTCCTCGT
>CAXREU010000141.1:0-11180 GCA_964229715.1 Halobacterium sp. | reverse complement strand
CACGCGAACGTGCAGGGTGCGACGGACCTCGGCGTCGCCAGCCACATCCTCCCCGGCTACTACGGCGTCTCGAGCCGTGGTTCCTGGGAGTACTGGGCCGACGTCTGGGACCAGACGCCGACCACGTCCGGGGACGTCAGCTACCAGGACCTCTACCAGAAGTTCGAGACGATGCCCTCGGACCTCTACGAGCAGCAGGGCGGCGACCCTGGTGCCTCCGCGGAGGACCGCTCGCTGATGTTCCAGAACGGGCTGACGGTCGCCCGCTGGTTCGAAGCAGCGCTCCCTCAGGAGGACCGGCTACTGGAGACCCCCATTTATCAGGAGAACCCCGTGAAGGCGGCGTTCTTCTGGGGGCACTCCTCGAACTCCATCTCGGAGATGCCACGGATGCGCCAGGCGATGGAGGCGCTGGACCTGCTGGTCGTCGTCGACCTGTTCCCGTCGCTGGCGTCCGTGCTGCCGGACCGCGACGACGGCGTCATCCTGCTGCCGGCGGCCAGCCAGTACGAGCACTGGCGTTCGGTCACGAACTCCCACCGCGCGGTGCAGTGGAGCGAGCCCGTGCGGCCGCCGAGCCACGAGGCGAAGCCGGACATGCAGATTATGCAGGAGCTGGCCGACCGTCTCGGCTTCGGCGAGCACTTCGACTGGGGTTCGGGTCCCGAGCTGTTCAACGGGAAGTCCACGTACGAGGAGGCGCTGCGCGAAATCAACCTCGGCGTCCGGACCATCGGCTACCAGCAGAGCCCCGAGCGGCTTCAGCAACACCGCGAGTACGACTACGCCTTCTCCGAGGAGGACACGAAGGCCCACGACACGGACCTCCCGGTCAGCGGCGAGTACTGGAGTCTCCCGTGGCCGTGCTGGGGTGACGGCCACCCGGGTACGCCGATTCTGTGGACCGACGAAGTCGACCCCCGAGAGGGCGGCCAGGACTTCCGTTCCCGCTGGGGGACGGAGGCGCCGTCGCCCGAGGAGTGGGCGTCGATGGACACGGACAAGGAGTACCCGCTTCAGGCGACCTACGACCAGGGCGGCGACGAAGCCCTGAACATGCTCCGGGCGTCGTTCTCCCCGGACTGGTACGACGGCGAAATCGAGGGCGTCCCGGAGTACCCGGGCTTCGCGACGGCCCTGCCCGAGGACGTCACCAACACCTCGGCGCCGTCGCTCCCGTTCGAGTACGCGCTCAGCGAGGACCACTCGGCGTACGACGCCGCGGTGGCGCTCAACGAGCGCGACGAGTTCGACTTCGACCTCGATTTCTGGGAGCAGTTCGACAACCCGCAGCCGGACCCACCGACGGGGCGTGGTCGCGCTCGCGCGGTCGCCTGGGAGTTCCTCGACACGACGCCGGTCCACCGGGAGCCCATCGAGAGCCCCGAGCCGGAGTTGACCGAGGAGTGGCCCGCGAACGGTCAGCAGCACAACGTCTACCGGCTGGACCAGAACAACGCGGAGGTCCAGACCCAGGCGATGGACCGCATCGCGAACGCCGAACCCGCCATCGACACCATCCTGACGTCCGGCCGCCAGGTCGAACATCAGGGTGGCGGCTCGGAGACACGGTCGAACATCTTCACGGCCGACCTTCAGCCGCACATGTACGCCGAGATTCACCCGGACATGGCCGAAGACCTCGGCGTCGACGGCGGCGACCTGGTGACCGTGGAGACGACGAACCGCGGCTCCGTGCTGGTGAAGGCGCGCGTGACGAACCGACCGAACGCCGAGGAGACGTTCCTCCCGTACCACTGGGGCGGCATCTTCCAGGGGGAGAACCTCCTCGAGGAGTACCCGGACGGGATGGCGCCGTTCGCCATCGGCGACAGCGTGAACTCCATCACGTCGCCGGGGTACGACGTCGAAACCCAGATGCAGGAGACGAAGGCCGGAATGGTTCGCGTCCGGAAGGCGACCCAGGCGCGGGTCGACGAACTCAACATGGACGTCGACCTGTCGACGTTCTCGTTCCCTCAGGACGAGAACGACATCGGCCGACAGAAGGATTACGACGTCCGGGAGAACAAACCCGTTCAGTAACCAATGTCATCGAACCAACAATCACAACGTGAGGTCTTGAGCCAGGGGGTCATGAGCACCGGCGAAGGTGCCCGCATCTTCCCTGACGTCGAGGCCTGTATCGACTGCGGTGGCTGTGTCGTCGCGTGCAAGCGCACGTGGGACATCGGCCCGGAGGAACAGCGAATCAGCATCTCCACGATGTTCGAGGGCGAGCAAGCCGACGAGGGCTACAACGCCAACAGCTCGCAGGCACTCGACGACGGCGCGTTCCCCGGCGAGACCGCCATCCCGATGCAGTGTTATCACTGCGAGAACGCGCCCTGCGTGTCGGTCTGTCCGACCGACGCGCTCCGGAAGAACGACGACGACTTCGTGCAGGTCAGCGAGGACCTCTGCGTCGGCTGCCAGTACTGCCTGTCGGCGTGTCCGTTCGGCGCCCCGCAGTTCCCCGACGAGGACGACGGCGGGAACGCGGTTGTCGGCACCGGCGGCATCATGGACAAGTGTACGATGTGCGAGGAGCGCCAGAACGTCGGGAAGGGCCCGGCGTGCGCCGAGGAGTGCGCGACCGACGCCATCCTCGTCGGCCAGCCCGGCCAAATCGCCGACGAACTCGACAAGCGGGACCGCGACCCGTTCTTCAACGACGAGGCGATGGAGGTCATCTTCGGCGAGGACGCGGAGGTGTTCAACTAATGGCTCGCCGCGACGACGCACGCGGCATGTCGGAGGCGCTCGCCATCGCGGTCAGCGCCGTCGTCGGTATCGTCGTCGCAGTCGCCTCCGTCTGGTACTTCAGCGGCCCCTTCGACGCGAGCTTCGAGACGCTCTACCGCGTCAATCCGACCGTCGAAGGCGGTGGCGTCGGCGCAGACTACGTCGCCGGCAACACCGACCCACTACTGGACGCGCTCATCGTCGTCATCCACGGGGTCGACGTCCTGATGGGCGTGTTCATCCTCGCGCTCGTGTTCGTGCACTGGGGCGCGTTCCGTCGCCTCGGCGCGCGGATGCGCGACGCCGACGAATCCGCGGAGGTCGCCACAGACGGCGGCCGCGACGCCGACAGCGGAGGTGAGAGCGCGTGACGAACATGGACCACGGGAAGTTCACGCGCGTCACGACGTACTTCCACTCGCTGCTCGCGCTGGACGTCTTCCTGTTGTTCTTCACGGGCTACTCCGTGATGTTCAACGACGAGCTCTGGTGGATGGTGGAGTTCATGGGCGGCAACGCGGGCGTGCTCGCGCTCCACCGCATCGCCGGCTTCGGCCTCATCGTGCTCACCGTCTTCTGGGTGACGCTGATGCTCATCGGGCCGGGACGGCGCAAGAACTTCAAGGCGGTGCTGCCGACGCCGACGGACGCGAAGGCGTTCATCCAGGACGTGCAGTTCGTCCTCGGGCGCGCCGACGAACGCCACCCGAACGCGCGCCAGTTCGCGGGCTACTCCTCCGATGAGGTCCCGCTGCTGTCGTACGTCGGGAAGGGCGTCGTCTGGATTTTCACCGTCGAGCTCGTCCTCCTGATGGTTTCGGGGCTGCTCATCTGGAGCAAGGTCGGGCTCGCGCAGTTCTTCCAGACGAAGGCCGCCGCAACCGCGTTCGTCACCTTCCACGGCCTGCTCGGGGTCGTGATGGTGATGGGTATCATGTTCCACATCTTCGAGCACGGGTTCCATCCCGCGTTCTACCCCGTGGAGATGAAGGCGTTCGTGCCGAAGTCGATGATGCCCCACGAGGAACACGAAGACCACGAGGGCACCGGCATCGAATTGCTCTCGCTGCGTCCCACGTGGAAGTGGGCCGTGAACCTCGCCGGTGCCGCCGTCGTCATCGGCATCGTGAGCGTGCTCGTCGGGAGCATCTTCGACTCCGGCTACCCCATACCCGCCGGGTTGACGCCCGGCGGCGGGCCGACGAGCATACTGCTCACCATCGGCATCAACATCGGGATGTTCGTGTTGCTGCTGGGCGTCGTGCTCTCGACGTACGGCAACGTCCTGCGCGCTCGTTACGAGCAGCAGGTCGCCGACGAACACGACTCCGAGCCCGAGGCGGCCGCTGACGGCGGCCAGCCCCGCGCCGACGAGTAACCGAACTCCGTCTCCGTTTTTTCGCCGTCAGCCGGTTCGTTTAAGGTACTCGTCGTGTTATCCGCTATCATGGCTGGCGTACTCGACCTCGTTTACGTCGCGCTCGCACTGCTCGTCGCCGTCGGCGGCGTGTTCACCGTCTGGTGGATTGGCCGCGACCTCGACGACGGCATTGACCCGACCTCCGACCTGCTGCGCGCGGTCGCGGTGTCGGTGTTCCTCGTGCTGCTGGCGTGGCCGCTGCTGGGCTGAATCGCGCAGAAAACAGCTCTTCTTCGTTACGCCGTCAGCAGCTCCGCGGACTCCTCGGAAAGCTCGACGGTGACGTCCTGACGGGTCTGCTGGCTAATCTGGTCGATGTTTCGCGTGAGCACGTCCAGAATGTCCTCGGGCTCGGGGTAGACGAGCATGTTGCCCTCGTCGTCCTCCATCACGAGCTGGGTGTCCGCGAGGTTCACCTGGTCGTGGTCGAGGTTCGCGACGATGGCGGGGAGCTCCTCGGCGCCGCCGGGGTCGCCCTCCTCGACCATCGTCACGTACAGCGCGTCCAGGCCGATGAGGTCCTTGTACTCGCGGACGCGGCGCGCAATCTCCACCATGTCCTTCGTGACGGCAGTCTTCTCTGGGTTGCCGTGTTCGCCCTCGTAGCAGTGTTTGCACACCCGCAGTTCGATACGCATAGACGACAGAAGGTTCGACGGCCGCTTGAACCTTCGGCTGTGCGGGCGATTTTCCGTCTCTCGGACGACGGAAGATTAACCACCCGCCCGGCCGAATGGTCGGGTATGCCCGCCGAATCGCTCGCCAGCTACCTGCGCGAGCTCGACGCCGGCGACCTCCGGTCGGCCGTCCACTACGAGGGCGACGACTACGAGACCGTCTACCAGCGCGAGGACCTCTCCGAGGAGTACACCGAGTCGGAGTTCGAGGAAATCGCGAAACATTTCGTCCTGAAGGGGTTCGACGACCCGCTCGAACAGCCGGAGTTCGCACGGTTCGGTCACCTCGACGCGACCGTCCGCTGGTTCCACGAGGTCGTCGTCGTTCAGATTCCCCTCGACGAGTGGTCGGGAGTCATCGTCTCGTTCGACCGAGACACCATCGAGGATACGGGGACGCTCGTGGACGGCCTCCTCGGGTTCATCGAGGAGAACTTCGCCGAGCACGGCGACGCCGTCGAGGACCCCGACGAACTCGCCGGCGAATTCGACTAGTAGGGCACCCACTCGGTCGGCGACCCGTCGAGGCCGACCACGCGCAGTTCACGGCCGTCGTCCTCGCTGCGCGTCTGAATCATCCCGTCGTACAGCGGCGCGAGCGTGTCGAAGCTCTCGCGATTGCTGGTGTCGAGGACGCCGAGCCCGAGCCAGCCCAGCCGCTCGATGTGACCGGCGAAGACGTGCAGGAACCGGTAGACGCGGCGGACGTCGGCGTACATCAGCATCGTGGAGATAGTGGAGACGTCGAAGCGGACCTGGTCGCACTCGCGTTCGAGACGCTGGAAGATGCCGCCCAGTCGGATGCCCATGTCCGTGATGTCGCCCGGTGAGGCGACGTACTTCACGAGGTCCTGGTCGCGGACCGACTCGCCGCGCTGGCGCGTCACGCAGTCGACGATGCCGGCGCGCCCGTTTTTCACCTGCTCCCAGACGTGTGGCGCGCGCTTCCGGATGGTCTTCGTGCTGTCGTGGGTGCCGACGACGATGCCGCCCTCGTCGCGCTCGCAACCGTCGTCGACCAGCGAGAGCGCGAGCTCGCGTTTCCCCGTCAGCGGCGGCCCGCCGACGAGGAGATTCGACCCTTCAGGTATTTCCTCGATAGGGAGGAACTCAGCGACGTCGTAGCCCATTACGTCGTACTGGTCGCCGCTCCGCCATAGGGCTTGTTCCCGATTGGCCGCTCACTCGCGTTCCGCGCGCAGTTCCTCGACGAGACCGCGGGCGGCTTCCCGGACGGCTTCGTCGCTGGACTGGCTGGGCTCCCAGCCGAGCGCGGAGAGCTTCTCGATGGAGAGACGCATCTTCGGGACGTCGCCGGTCCAGCCGCGGTCGCCGCCGGTGTACTCGTAGTCCGGGTCGACGCCCAGCTCGTCGGCGACGATGTCCGCGATGCGGTTGACGGAGGTGGTGGTGCGCGTGCCGAGGTTGTAGACGTTGTAATCGTCGTCCGCGTGCTCGACGACGTGGGTCATGGCGTCGACGCACCCCTCGACGTGCAGGTAGGACTTCTCCTGGCGGCCGTTCCCCAGAATCTCCAGGGTCTCGGGGTCGTCCAGGAGCTTCTCGATGAAGTCCGGGACGACGTTGCCGCGCTGGCGCGGCCCGACGATGTTCGCGAACCGGTACACCCACGACTGAATGCCGTAGGAGTTGGCGTACGTCGAAATCAATCCCTCGTCGGCGAGTTTGCTCGCGCCGTACACCGAGATGGGTTCGAGGGGCGCGTAGTCTTCGGGCGTGGGCATCGGCGCTTCGCCGTACACCGTCGACGAGGACGTGAACGCGAGGTGGTCGACACCGACCTCGTGCATGCGTTCGAGGACGTTGTGCGTCATCTCCGTGTTCTCCTCGAACAGCTGGCGGGGTTCGCCGTAGTTGGTGTCCGTGTACGCCGCGAAGTGGAAGACGATGTCCACGTCTTCCGTAATCACGTCGGCGACGTCGTCGGGGTCGCGCACGTCGGCTTTTGCGAACTCCACGTCGTCCGGGACGCGGTCCCGGGTGCCCTTCGAGAGGTTGTCCACCGCGAGGACGTCGTTGTCGGCCGCGAGGTCGGCGGCGAGATGGGAGCCGACGAGTCCGGCGGCACCCGTCACGACGACGCGCTTGCCTGTGAGGTCCATACCCGACGACACCGGACCGTCGGGCAAGAGCGTTCCGATGGCTGATACAGCGACTCAGTCGAGGTGTGCGGGCGGCTCCGGGAGCGCGTCGAGGTGGTCGCGGTCGTGGGCGAGGGAGACGTCGGCGTCCCAGCGCCGCGCGTCGTTCCGGAGCCGGCGCGCGGTCGCGATGGCGGTCTCGGTGTCCCACGCGAACGACGGCTGGCGGTCGGCCTCGAAAGCGGTTTCGAGGAACGCCACGTCGCCGCCGAGCACGACCGTCCCCTCGTTCTCGAGTTTGACCTTCACCGACTGGTGGCCAGCGGTGTGGCCTGGCGTCGGGATGCATTCGATGGCGCCGTCGCCGAACACGTCGTAGCGACCCTCGATGGGCGTCACGTCGAACTCCGGGGAGCGCAGCATGCCGAAGTCCCCCTCCAGGTAGAGGTCGCGCTGGAACGGGTCCGCGGGCCACCATGCGTACTCTAGTTCGGCCTGCTGGACGACGATTTAGGCGTCCGCGAACGACTTCACGTCGCCCGCGTGGTCGAGGTGGAGGTGCGTGAGCACGACCACGTCGACGTCCTCGGGGCTGTAGCCGACGTCCGTGAGCAGCGCGGACGCGCGCCGGCAGGCGCTCGTCTCGATGTCCGCGGCGTGGTCGGCGGCCTGTGGCGCGCCGTAGTTACCGTAGTTCTCGGGGTCGGCGACCATCGCCGGGTCGACGCCTGTGTCCACGAGCACCGTCCCCTCGGAGTGGTCGACGAGGTAACACGGGCACGGCGAGGCGTACGTCTCGCCGGGCTGCTCGCCGCGGACCATCGAGCTGTACTCGTAGTCCCAGTCGGCTGTATTGAACGCGTAGAGCTTCGACGTGGGCATGATCGTGGCTGCGCCCGGCTCCCTCCTAAGCGTGGTTGCCGAGCCCCGGCAACGAGCGCGCCCGCGGAGAGACTTTTGAACTTGTGGCCCTTCGAGTCGAACATGGATTCTCCCTTCGACGTGCTGGGGGTCGACGAGGACGCCAGCGAGGGGGAAATCGAGCACGCGTACCGCGAGCGCGTCAAGGAAGCCCACCCCGACCAGGGCGGCTCTGCGGCGGAGTTCCAGTTGGTGCGCGCGGCCTACGAGAAGGTCACCAGCGACGACGCCGACGACGGTACGGACATCGCGACGGAAGCCGGCTTCGGCGACGAGTCGCCGACCGAGTACGGCGTCGACCCCGACCGCGACTTCCGGCCGTGGGAGGAGACGCACGTCGAGTATCTGAACTACGCCGTGCTGGACGACTACGGCTGGTCGCTGGGCGACGACGACCTCTTCGCGCGCGCCGCCGACGCCGGCCTCGACCCCGTCAACCACGGCGAGTTCGACGTCAACCCCGGCGAGTCGCTGCTGGAAGCCGCCGAGGACCGCGGGTTCGCGTGGCCGTACGCCTGCCGGGGCGGCGCGTGCGCGAACTGCGCGGTCGTGGTCGTCGACGGCGACCGCTCCCAGCCCACCGACCACATTCTCTCCCCGGAGCTCGTCGACCGGGACATCCGGCTGTCCTGCAACGGCGTCCCCACCACCGAGCACCTCCAGGTGGTCTACAACGTCAAACACCTCCCGGAACTGGAGGACCTCCGGCTGCCGCCGTACCCCTTCGAGCTCGCACACGCCGACGACTGACCGCGCGAGTCGAAACGCGTACCCCGGCGCGGCGAGTTCGCTCACGCATGCAGGGATATCCCGAGGTCGCGGTGCTCCGGTACGGCCACCGGCCGGGCCGGGACGACCGGATGACCACGCACGTCGGCCTGACGGCGCGCGCGCTCGGCGCGGACCGCGTCGTCTTCCCCGGAAACGCCGGGCAGTCCGAGCAGACCGTCGCGGACATCACCGAGCGGTTCGGCGGCCCCTTCGACGTGGAACTCACGGACGAACTGGACGCGTTCATCCGCGACTGGGACGGCTTCATCGTGCACCTCACGATGTACGGCGAGCGACTGCAGGACGTCGAGAGCGAGATTCGGCGCGTCCACGACGACCAGCGAGAGCCCCTCTTGGTGGTCGTCGGCGGCGAGAAAGTCTCGTTTGAGGTGTACGAGGAAGCCGACTTCAACGTCGGCGTCACGAACCAGCCCCATTCGGAGGTCGCGGGGCTGGCGGTGTTCCTCGACCACCTCTTCGACGGCGCGGAACTCGACCAGGAGTACGAGAACGCCGAGCAGCGCGTGATTCCGCAGGCGCTCGGGAAGCGCGTCGAGGAAGTCGACGAGGAGTGAGGCCGCAATACTGCCAGTAGGCGAAGCTTTCTTTCCGCGGACCGTCGCCGTGCGAGTATGAGTATCAGTGGCGGAATTTCGCGGGTGGCACAGTTCGCGAGCAAGTACTTCGTCGTCTGGGTGATAGCGGCAGCGGGGCTGGCGCTCGTGGAACCGGAGCCGTTCGTCCCGGTGTTGAACTACGTCAATCCGCTACTGGGCATCATTATGCTCGGGATGGGGCTGACGCTCCAGCCCGCGGATTTCAAGCGCCTCGTCGAACGCCCGGTCGACGTCGGTATCGGTGCGGTGACGCAGTGGCTCGTGATGCCGCTGGCGGCGTACGCGCTCTACCTCCTCTTCGACCTGCCGGACGCCATCGGCGTGGGCCTCATCCTCGTCGGCGCGGCGCCCGGCGGCACCGCGTCGAACGTGATGTCGTACCTCGGCCGCGGCGACGTCGCGCTGTCGGTCGCCATCACGACCGTGACGACGCTCGCCGCGCCCATCGTGATGCCCGCGTGGACGCTGTTCATCCTCGGGGAGAGCATCGACGTGACGTTCGCGGAGATGTTCACGAGCATCGTCCAAATCGTCATCATCCCGGTCGTGCTCGGCTTCGGGATTCGGTACGTCCTCGACCGCTACTCGCCGAAGGCGGCCGAGGTCGGCGTCGACGTCTTCCCCGTGATTAGCGTCGCCGCCATCGTCGCCATTGTCGCGGGTGTCGTCGGCGCGAACGTCGACAACATCCTCACCGCCGGCGCGCTCGTGCTGGCCGCCGTCGTCCTCCACAACGGCATCGGGCTCGGCGCGGGCTACGGCGTCGGCCGGCTGTTCGGGATGTCCGAGGACCGCGTGCGGACGACGGCCTTCGAGGTCGGCCTCCAGAACAGCGGGCTCGCGGTCGCGCTCGCGGCGTCGCTGTTCGACCCGGCGGCCGCGCTCATCCCCGCGCTGTTCAGCGTCTGGCACAACGTCAGCGGTCCCGCGCTGGCGAGCTTCTTCACGTGGCGCGACGACCAGACCGCAGACACCGCCGCCGCGACCGCGGACTGACGGTCCGCGCCTGTCAGACGGGGGAGTGACAAGACTTAATGCCGGCGCGGACCCCGTTTTGACGTAATGGCTTTTGAGGAGCTACTCGACGACCCCGTGGTTCAGAAGTACCTCCACGAGTTGGTCGGGCCGAAGGGGATGCCGGTGGCGGTGTCCCCGCCGGACGGCGAAGTAACCGACGAGGAGCTCGCCGAGCGGCTCGGGCTCGAACTGAACGACGTGCGCCGGGCGCTGTTCATCCTCTACGAGAACGACCTCGCGACGTACCGCCGCGTCCGCGACGAGGACTCGGGGTGGCTCACGTACCTCTGGACGTTCGAGTACGACACCGTCCCGGAGAACCTCCGCGAGGAGATGGACCGCCTGCTGGACGCGCTCGTCGACCGCCGCGAGTACGAGTTAGAGAACGAGTTCTACCTCTGTGAGGTGTGTTCGATTCGCTTCGAGTTCGGGGAGGCGATGGACCTCGGCTTCGAGTGCCCCGAGTGCGGGTCGCCCGTGGAAGCGATGGAGAACACCGACCTCGTGGACGCGATGGACGAGCGCATTGAGAACCTCCGCTCGGAACTCGGCGTGAGGGCCTGATGGTCGTCCTCGCAACCAAACTGTACGTGGAGGGCGACGCCCGCCAGCGCGCGCTGGATAGCCTCCGCTCGCAGGTCGACAACGACGTCGGCGACCTCGACGTCGAGTACGACGTCGGCGTGCGCCACGACGACTTCCCGACGGTGACCCTCGACGGCCCCGACGAGGTGGCCGCGCGGAACGTCCTCGCGGAGACGTGGGGCGAAATCACCGAGAGCTTCGAGGCCGGCGAGACGTACGTCGGCACGCTCGAATCCTGGGACGACGACGGGTTCGTGCTCGACGCCGGCGAGGACATCGGCGTGCCCGCCGACGAACTCGGTCTCGGGCCGGGGACGCCCGCCCA
>CAXREU010000140.1:0-3464 GCA_964229715.1 Halobacterium sp. | reverse complement strand
AACGCCAGCGTCCTCGAACAGTTCGTCACCGAGTGGGCGCCACTCGGCCTCCTCGGCGTCCCGCTGGCCGCCGTCGGCGCACTCGTGACGCAGCGCCGCGGGTGGTCGTGGCAACAGGCCGTGCTCGCGGGCGTCGCCGCCACCGTCGTCGTCGGCAACCTCTACTTCTGGGGGAACTTCAACGTCCTCGGCGACGTCGAAGACCCGAACGGCCTCATCACGACGCTCGGCCCGTACTACCACTTCGACTTGCTCGTGCCTGTGAGCACGTTCGCCGCGACGGGCGTGCTCGCGGCCGCCGACCGACTACGGGCCGCGGCCGCCAACCGGCTCTCCGCGAACCGCGCCGTCGCAGCCACGCTCGCCGTGCTGCTCGTCGCGAGCGCGGTACTCGGCGGCGTGGCGGCGTCGGCGACCGCCGAGCAGGTGCGGGAGAACGCCGAAATCACCGACCACTACGAGGCCGCCTACGAGCCGTTCGAACCGCGGCCGCCCGCGAACAGCGTCGTCTTCCTCCCCGACCCGTACGGGGACTGGCTGAACCACCCGTTCCAGCCGCTTCGCAACGACCCCGGCTTCGACGGCCGGACGGTGTACGCCATCGACGAGCAGACCCTCGACATCGCCGCCGAGTACCCCGACCGGGACTACTACCGGTACGTCTACCGCGGGCCGTGGTCGCCGTACGGCGGCGACCCCGTGGAGCCGCACCTCCAGCGCGTCCGTCTCGCGTCCGGCGAGTCGCTGACCGTGAACGCGGAGCTCGGAGTGCCGTCGTGGGTGGCGGTGGTGACGTTCACGCTGTCGGCGGACGGCGAGGAGACGTACCTCACGCGGTCGCCGGGGAACAACTCGAGCATGGACGTCGAACTCGTCGTCTCGGACGGCCGCGTCGGCTTCGCGGACGCGAACGCCTCGGTCCCGGTCGAGGACGGCGCGAGCGTCGCGCTCGACGCACACGTTGACGGCGGCTACGGCGCGGGGTTCGCGTACCGCGTCCGGTTCCCCGTGGAGCGAGCAGACGGGGAGTACCGGACGATGACGCCGTACCGCGAGCTCTGCACAGACCTCCAGACCTGTGAGGGCGGCGCCGCCTACGTGCCCGGCGTCGGGCCGGACGGCGCCTACGTGAACACGTCGGTGAGAAACGAGTGAATCAGTACTTCGCCTGCCGCGCAGTGAGTCGGTACTGGTCGAGCAGGCTCGTCAGCACAACGACCGCGCCGGCGACGGCGGTGGCGATGGCGAACAGCCAGCCGAACCAGTAGGCGATGGCGGCGAGCTGGAGCGCTTCCGGCGTGGCGAGCACGGAACGCGCGGCCAGCGCGAGGCCAATCCACGCCACGTAGAAGACCGCGAGCTTCCACGTCAGCGGGAGCCACGTGCCGACGTGGCGGTCGACGACCGCGTACGCCTTCCCGAGCCCGACCGCCTCCTCCTCCGGCACGCCGCGTGTTTCAGTAATCCGAGTCATGGTATGGCTACTCACCCGAGAAGCTTATACTCTCGCCCTGAAATGCGGAAAGTAGAACGAAAAGGTAGCGTATGGTTAGGCGAGCAGCCCGCGCAGCCGTTCCTCCACGCAGACTTTGATAATCGAGCCCATGATTTCGGCGCCGCCCGAGAGCGGGTCGAGTTTCGTCTCGCCGAGGCGCTCGTCGTACTCGATGGGGGCCTCGATGACGTCGTAGTCCCGGCAGAGCGGGCGAATCAACAGTTCCGCGGAGAGGCCCGTGTTCTGCGTCCAGTCGACGTCCTGGACGACGTCGCGGCGGTACGCGCGCATCCCCGTAGTGGTGTCGTGGACGCGCTCGCCGACGAACAGCGACGCGATGGCGGCGAACGTGGCGTTGCCGAGGCGGTTGACGGCGGGCATCTCGTCGGCGCCCCAGTAGAGGCGGTCGCCGCTGACGACGTCGTAGCCCTCGTTGACGTACTCGAGGAAGTCCGGGATGCGCTCCATCGGGTAGGTGTCGTCGCAGTCGGTCGTAATCACGACCTCGCTGTCGGCCTCGTACAGCGCCGAGCGGACGGCGACGCCGTAGCCGAGCGGTTCCTGTTCGACGACGCGGGCGCCGTGCTCGCGCGCGATTTCGGGCGTCTTATCGGACGAACTGTCGACGCAGACGACGTCCGCGCGGCCGTCGGTGACGTCCTCGATGTCTTCGAGGACCGTCGCGATTGCGGCTTCCTCGTTGTACGTTCCCATGACGACGGTGACGTCGTCGAGCGTGTACGGTGTGTTCGACTCGGACATGGCAGCCGGTAGAACGCCCCGCCATTTTAGGCTTGCCAAAAAATCTCGCCACCAGCAAGTGATAAATAGGTACACGTCGAAGGTCTGCCAGACCCGCGGTGCGCGGACAACTATGACAGGGGAAGGTACGGACGAACCGAGCGCCGACGAAGCTACGGTATTGGTCGTCGACGACGAGGAAGGGCTCGCCGACCTCTACGCCATCTGGCTCCGCGACCGGCACACCGTCGAAACCGCCTACGACGGCGAAGCCGCCCTCGACGCCCTCGACGAGGACGTCGACGTCGTCCTCTTGGACCGACAGATGCCGGGCGTCTCCGGCGACGACGTCCTCGAAACCATCCGCGAACGCAGCCTCGACTGCCGCGTCGCGATGGTGACCGCCGTCGAACCCGAACTCGACATCGTCGACCTCGGCTTCGACGACTATCTCCGCAAGCCGGTCGACCGCGAAACCCTCCGCGAAACCGTCGACCGCCTCCTCCGCCGCTCGGCCTACGACGAGACCGTCCAGCGGTACTTCGCCGCCGCCCGCAAGCACGCGCTGCTCACCGAGTCCAACGACCCGAGCGTCACCGAATCGGCGGAGTTCGAAACGCTCGAAGACCGCCTCGACGACCTCCGGAGCCGGCTCGACGACGTCGTCGACGACTTCGACGAGGACGACTACGAAGTCCTGTTCCGCCGGCTCTCCGCCGATGACGAGTGAGCGCGACCACCGCAGCGACCTCCTCGCGTACGCCACCGACGTCGCGAGCGCCGACGACGTCGAAGCCGTCTACGACGCGATGGCCGACGCCGCCGAAACGGCGTTCGACTTCTCCACGGCCGTCGTCGAGACCGAAACCGACGGCGTGCTCGCCGTGCGTTCGTGGAGCGGCCGCGCACCGAGCGTCGACGGCATCCCCACCAACGAGGGCATCGCCGGGGACACCTACCGCACCGGCGACCCGCAGCTAGTCGAGGACGTCCACGAGGACCCGCGCGTCTCGGACCCGCCAGAGGGTGCGCCGCGGTCCGTCGTCAGCGTCCCCATCGGCGACATCGGCGTCTTCCAGGCCGGCACGGACGAACCGGGCGGCTTCGACGACAACGACGTCGAACTCGCGGAGCTACTCGCCTCACACGCCTACCAGGCAGTCCAGCGCATCCGCTCGCAGCGCGACCTCCGCGAGAGCGAAGCCCGCTTCCGGGAGCTGTTCGAGCA
>CAXREU010000139.1:0-22450 GCA_964229715.1 Halobacterium sp. | reverse complement strand
CGTCGTAGTAGCCGTAGGAGTCGTCGCGGCGGAGGTCGTAGTCGATGCCGGAGCCGCGGGCGACCGGGCCCGTGACGCCGTAGTTCTTCGCGACCTCGGGGTCGAGATCGCCGGTGTCGACACACCGCGACTGGAAGATCTCGTTCTCCGTGATGAGGTCGTGGTACTCGTCGAGCTTCGCCGGGAGGTCGTCGAGGAAGTCCCGGACGTTCTCGAAGTACTCATCGCGGGGTTCGGGGATGTCCCAGACGACCCCGCCGAGCCGGAGGTAGTTGAACATCATGCGCTGGCCGGTGAGGTCCTCCAGGAGGTTCTGGACGATTTCCCGGTCCCGCATGCCGTACATGAAGATGGCGGTGAAGTCGCCGTAGAGGTCCAGCGCGAACGTCGCGGTGGCGAGCAGGTGGCAGGCGATGCGGCACATCTCCGAGCCCATCGTCCGGATGACCTGCGCGTACTCGGGGACCTCGATGTCCGCGAGGTCCTCGGCGGCGCGGGCGTACGCCCACTCGTTGATGATGCCGCCCGGGCCGTAGTCCCAGCGGTCGGGGTACGGCATAATCTGGTAGCGGTACGTCCCCTTCTGGGCCATCTGCTCCTCGCAGCGGTGGAGGTAGCCGATGTCGGGGTTGACGTCCGCGACCTGTTCGCCGTCCAGCACCGTCTCGACGTGGAGGACGCCGTGCGTGGCGGGGTGGTGGGGACCGATGTTGAGGAACATCGTGTCCGAGTCCTCGCCGCCGCGGGCGTGGTCCTCCAGCGGGTTCTTGTTCTCCTCGAACGTGACAATCTGGGGCTTGTCCTGGTTGTAGTCCAGACCCAGGGGGTGGCCCTGCCACGTGTCGGGGAGGAGGATGCGTTCGAGGTTCGGGTGGTCGTCGTACTGGACGCCGACGAGGTCGTAGGCCTCCCGCTCGTGCCAGTCGGCGGTGCGGAAGACGGGCTCCGCGCTCTCGCTGACCGGCTCCTCGCGGGACGTCGGCACGACGATGCTGACCTCGTTGGTCGGGTCGTCGTACTGCTTGAGGTGGTAGATGCTCTCGAAGCGGTCCTCGTGCTCCTCGGCGGTGACACACGAGAGGTGGTCGAAGCCGGCGTCGTCCTTCAGCGTCTGGAGGACGTCCTGGACGGCGTCCGCGCGGACGACGTAGGCGTCGGCGTTGAGATGTTCCTCGCGGTCGAGGACGTGGTCGCCGAGCAGCGCTTCGATGGCGTCACCGTCGACGTCGCCCGACTCGGTCGTCGGGGGTTCGACGTTGCGCTCTTCGTACGTGCTCATGCGAGACACCTCCGGTGTCGAGTGTGAGTAGACGAGTCGCAGCCCGCGAAGCGACGCGAGCAGGAACGTCTCGGCGTAGTCATGGCGAATCAGCCCAGTTGTAGCGCATGACGAGGGTCTCCTCGTCGATGTCGTCGGCGAGCTTCTGGACCATTTCGTCGCGGTCGAGGTCCCCGAACTGTTCGAGCTCGTAGGGCTTGACCGTGACCGGCGACGACTCGCCGTTGGCGATGCGTTCCTGGAGCTTCGCGACGCCGTAGACGAGCGCCTCGGGGCGCGGCGGGCAGCCCGGGATGTGGATGTCGACCGGGATGACTTCCTCGGCGCCCTTCACGACGTTGTACCCTTCCTGGAAGGGGCCGCCGGAGGTCGAACAGTTCCCCATGTTGACGACGAACTTCGGCTCCGGCATCTGGTCGTAGACGCGCTTCATGCGCGGGGCAAACTTCGAGACGATGGTCCCCGGCACAATCATCACGTCGGCCTGCCGCGGCGACGCGCGGGGGACGCCCGCGTGGAAGCGGTCCAGGTCGTGTTTGACCGAATACGTGTGCATCATCTCGATGCTGCAGCAAGCGATACCGAACTGCAGCATGAACATGCTCGACCCGCGAACCCAGTTCATGAACTTGTCGAACTTCGTGAGGATGAACGGCGTCGAGCCGAACGCCTCCCGGAGCTTCGAGTTGAACCGGCTATCGACGCCCTCCCCCATTCGGGCTTCGCGGGTGTCGGTCAGCGGTTCGCTGGTTCCCGTAATACTGTCGCGTGGTTGGTCACTGCTCATGTGGTTTTCCTCCGTGCCGCGGTGTCCGCACCCACCGAACGACGCCCTTGCGCCACGCCCACGCGAGGCCGACGACGAGCACGCCGATGAAGACGAGCATCGGCAGCAGTGCACGCGTCAGGCCGGCGGACTGGACGGCGTCCTGGTAGATGACGGTCCACGGGAAGATGAGAACGGTCTCGATGTCGAACACGAGGAACAGCAGCGCGACCATGTAGTACTGGATGTTAAACTGGACGCGCGCGTCCCCCGTCGGAACCTCGCCACTCTCGTAGGTGGCTCGCTTCCCTTGTTCAGGTACGGTCGGGCGCAGTAGCGAGGACACCACCATCATCGATGCGGGGATGAGGATGCCCACGAGCGCCAACATACCGATGGCGATCCATGGATTCATAGGAGTGTCTCCGTGACGAGCGAGAGTTTGGACCCCACGCCCATAAACGTTGATTTATGCCCGCACGCCCGTATACGGGGGAATTCGGGGGTTTCAGGCCGACTGCGGCGTTCGGGCGTCCGGGAGTGACCGGTCAGTCGCGACTCGCCCGAAAGCCCGGCGTCCCGCGTTCGTGCAGTTCGCGCGAGACGTCTGCGACGCCGTCCCGGCGTTCGGCGTGGCGGTCCCGGAGTCGCTGTGCGAGTTCGTCGTCGCTGGTCGCGAGGAACTGTGCGGCCGACAGCCCCGCGTTGTAGGACTTCCCCGCGTCGACGGCCGTGATGGGTGCGCCCGTCGGCATCCCGATGACCGAGTCGACGGATTTCTCCTGGACGGGGACGCCGACGACCGGAATCGGGTACGCGAGCGACGCGGTCATGTTCGGGAGGTCCGCGGACTTCCCGCCGGCGCCCGCGATAATCACGTCGAGCCCCCGGTCGGCGGCGGTCTCCGCGTACGCGTACATCAGGTCCGGCGTCCGGTGCGCGGAGACGACCCACGACTCGAAGGAGTACCCCGCAGGCGGGTCGTCGTAGTCCGTAACTTCCGCGAAGCCGAGGTCGGTGAGGGCGTCGTGTGCACCCGCCATCACGTCGAGGTCGCTGTCGCTGCCCATGATGACGCCGACGTCGGGCGTCTGTTCGCTGGGGCGGTCCCGTGCGGCTTCCGATTCGAACAACTCGACGAGGTCTACTACTGTGGTCATTGGTCTGAGGATGTGAACGAGAGCGCGTCGCGGGCGGCGCGAGCACGCATCAGGAGTTCGCCGCGGTCGTCGCCGACGACCGTGACGTGGCCCATCTTCCGGAGCGGGCGGACGTCGCGTTTGCCGTACCAGTGGAGGGCGATGCGGTCGTCCCGCAGCGCACTCGGCACGCCCGCCAACTCGGCGGGATGCTCCTCGCTGTCGGGGTCGCCAAGCACGTTCGCCATCACCGTGGGTTGGCGGAGCGTCGTGTCTCCGAGTGGCAGCCCGGAGAGCGCGCGCGCGAACTGCTCGAACTGCGAGGTGTGACAGCCCTCGATGGTGTAGTGCCCGGAGTTGTGCGGCCGGGGCGCGACCTCGTTGACGAGAATCCGGCCGTCCACCTCGAACAGTTCCACGCCGAAGACGCCGCGGCCGTCGAGCGCGTCAAGCACGTCGCGGGCGACCTCGGTGGCCTCCTCGCGGACGCGTTCACTGGTGCGCGCCGGCACGATTGACTCGCGGAGAATCTCGGTCTCGTGGACGTTCTCCGCGACCGGGAACGTCGCCGTCTCGCCGTCGCCGCTGGCCGCGATGACCGAGAGTTCGCGCTCGAAGTCGACGAGCTTCTCCGCGACCATGCCGTCGAGGCCGTCGAACGTCTCGCGGGCCTCCGCGACCGATTCCACGGGCGCGTTCCCGCGGCCGTCGTAGCCGCCAGTACGCGCCTTCAGCATCAGCGGCCGCCCGAATTCGTCGAAGGCGGCTTCGAGGTCGTCGGCGTCGTCGACCGCGCGGAACGGCGGCACCGGCACGCCCGCGTCCTCGAACGCCCGGTTCTGCACGAGCTTGTCCTGAATCGTCTCCAGCGTCCCCGGCGACGGGTGGACGGGGACGTCGTACTCGTCGCTCACGTCCGCGAGCACCGCGGGGTCCGCGAGTTCGATTTCGTACGTGAGCACGTCCGCGCGCTCGGCGAGCTCGCGGATGGCCTCGTGGTCGTCGAACGCCGCCACGATTTGGTCGGCGGCGGGCGGGCACGCCGGGCAGTCCGGCGTCGGGTCGAGGACGACCACGTCGGCGCCCAGCGGGCTCGCGGCTTCCGCGAGCATTCGGCCGAGTTGGCCGCCGCCGACGACCCCGACTGTCGCTCCGGGAACGTGTACCGTCATCACCCGCGACTTCCGCCTACTCCTGCATAAGAATTGCCGAACGAACAGACAGAGTGTACACGTCCGTGGTCACTCGGGTTCGTCGAAGCCCGGTGCTCCGGTGTCCACGAAGACGACGATTATCGTGTTCGTCGCCGTCAGCTCGTACGTCCATCCCTCGTACTCGGGGCCGAGGCGCTCGCGGACGTGCCGGTAGTGTTTCGCCTCCGTCACGACGACCGGCGCGTCCGTGGTCGCGACGCTGACCGTCACGTTCCCCGTGGCCGGTTCGGTCAGTCGCATCGTCGAGTCGGTCACCGCGTCCGCGCGCTCCGTGTACCACGGCAGCGGCAGCCGATTGAACCAGTTCGTCCCCGCGACGCTGTCCGGGTCCGAGGCGTCGTACTCCCCGGTGACGTGGAAGTGGTCGCCGTAGTAGAGCACGTCCGTCCCGTCGTTCTCTGGTGCGATGCGCTCGACGCGGTCCAGGGTCGCGCGCATGTCGCTGCCGGGCTGGCCGAACTGCACGAGCGCGTTGTCCTCGTCTTGGGGCATCAGGTACGACGTCTCCGCAGTGACGGCACCCATCTGCCCGGCGGCCGCGAGCAACACGAGCGCGGCGAGCGCGACGCCGACGCGGTCGTCGCTCCGGTAGGCCGACCGGCCGCGGTCCACGACCACGCGGACGCCAACGGCCGCGGGAATCGCCAGCGGGACGACCGCGTGCACGACCGACCAGTGCCCGGAGATGTCCGTAATCGCGGGGTAGACGACGACCGACGCGACCGCCCAGTAGCCCGCGAACAGCACGAGGTCGCGGGGGTCGTCGGCGATGTAGCGCTCCGCGAGGAAGCCGACGACGCCAGCGGCGACGAGCATCAGCGACGCCGCGCCGAGCGTCTGTAGCGCGTCCGCGAGGAACGCGACATAACTGTGCTGGCGGGAGGCGCTGCCGCCGACGCCCCACGTGCTCCAGAACTCCGCCCACGCGCCAGCAGTGCCGGCGGCGACGACGCCTGGGAGCTGCGTCGGGTTCGCGAGCGCCGCGTAGAACTCCGGCCGGGGCGCGTAGAAGACGACGACCACGACGAAGAACGCGAGCAGACTGCCCGCGATGGCGCGCCGCCACGCGAGCAGGCCGCTCCCGGCTCGCTGCAGGTTCTCGTGGAGCACGCGCTCCCAGGATTCGCCGCGCTTGCGCGCCGTGAACAGCTGTTCGTCCAGCAGCAGCGCGCTCGCGCCGGCGAACATCGCGACGTAGACGAGCGCGTTCTCCTTGGTCGTGAACGCGAGGCCGAGCACCGCGCCGGCGGCGACGAGGTAGCCGCCGCGGCGGGTATCGAGCGCGCGCACCGCGAGGCCGAGCGCGGCGACGCTGAACGCCGCGACGAGCACGTCGCTGCGCATGAACCGCGAGTAGTAGACGAGCACGGGGTTGAGCGCGAGTAATGCAGCGAGCGCCGCGACTTCCACATCGTCGAGGCGCGCGCGGAACAGCCACGCCGTCGCCGGAAGGAGCGCGCCGACGACGGCGACGGGCGCTCGCGCGACGGCGTCACTCGCCCCGAAGACGCCGAACAGCCACTCGTTCACGTGGAAGAGGAACGGCCCGTGGACGATGGCGCGGTACGCCCACTCGCCGGTCGCGGCGTACTGGAGCACCCAGTAGCCGACGCGGGCTTCGTCCCAGTGGAAGATGCGGTCGCCGAGCGCGACGGAGCGGACGACGAGCGCCGCCACTACCGCGAGCGCGACCGCGAGCGCCGTGGCGCGGCGGCGTCCGAAGGAGGGCATTTCGTTCGCCAAACGGAACGGGGTGCATACAAACTTGTGGGTTCGCGGGAACTGTCCGGAACGGTAGGCCTTTATCCGCCCCGGGAGACCCAACGAGTATGGTAGAGCTCGGGCTCGTCGTTGCGGAGTTCAACCGCAGCGTCACCGAACAGATGGAGTCGGCGGCCGTGGAGACGGCCGACGACGCGGGCGCCGACGGCGTGGAGTTGGTTCGCGTGCCGGGCGCGTACGACGCGCCGCTGGCCGCCGACCGGCTCGCGCGCCGCGACGCCGTCGACGCCGTCGCGGTCGTCGGCGCAATCGTTACGGGCGACACCGACCACGACGAGGTCATCGCACACGCGACCGCCCAGAAGCTCACCGACGTCAGCCTCGACCGCGACACGCCGGTGGCGTTCGGCGTCGCCGGACCGGGGATGTCGGGCGCGGAAGCCCGCGAACGAGTACAGAAGGGAGCGGAAGCCGTAGACAGCGCGATTCACCTCGCGGAGGAACTCTAAGATGAACTTCACCGACAGAGTACGACGAGTGGAACCGAGCGCGACGCTGGCCGTCAGCAACCTCGCGAACGAACTCGAAGCCGAGGGCAAGGACGTCATCGACCTCTCGGTCGGCGAACCCGACTTCGACACGCCGCAGAACGTCAAGGACGCCGCCGAGGACGCCCTCGAAGCCGGCGAAACCGGCTACACGTCCTCGAACGGCATCCCCCAACTCCGAGAGGCCATCGCGGCGAAGCTCCGTGGCGACGGCATCGACTACGAGGCGGGCAACGTCATCGTGACGCCGGGCGCGAAGCAGGCGCTGTTCGAGACGTTCCAGGCGCTCGTCGACGACGGCGACGAGGTCGCGCTCCTGGACCCCGCGTGGGTGTCCTACGAGGCGATGGCGAAAATCGCGGGCGCGGAACTCAACCGCGTTGACCTCTCGCCGCACGACTTCCAGTTGGAGCCGGCGCTGGACGAACTCGCCGACGCGGTGTCCGACGACACCGAGCTGCTGGTCGTGAACTCCCCGAGCAACCCCACGGGCTCGGTGTACTCCCGCGAGGCCATGGAGGGCGTCCGCGACCTCGCCATCGAGCACGACATCACGGTCATCTCGGACGAAATCTACCAGCACATCAACTACGGCCGCGAGCACGTGAGCCTCGCCGCCCTCGACGGAATGTTCGAGCGCACCGTCACCATCAACGGCTTCTCGAAAGCCTACGCGATGACGGGCTGGCGCCTGGGCTACCTCGCGGGCCCCGAGGAGCTCATCGACCAGGCGGGGACGGTGCACTCGCACTCCGTCTCGTCGGCGACGAACTTCGTCCAGCACGGCGGCGTCGAAGCCATCGAGAACACCGACGAAGCCGTCGAGGAGATGGTCGACGCGTTCGAGTCCCGGAAGGACCGCTTGCTGGAACTGTTCGCCGAGCACGGCACGGATGTCCCCGAGCCGGACGGCGCGTTCTACGTGATGGTGCCGGTGGACGAGGACGACCAGCAGTGGTGTCAGGATGCCCTGAAGGACGCCCACGTCGCGACCGTCCCCGGGAGCGCGTTCGGCACGCCGGGCTACGCGCGCATCTCGTACGCGGCGAGCACCGAACGGCTCGAAGAAGCAGTCGAGCGCCTCGCGGAAGAAGGCTACCTGTAGCGCGGCGAGCGGCTCTTCTCGCGGACTACGGCCACGTGCCGCTGCCTTCGTAGGCGTCGACGACGCGCTGGATAGCGACGACGTACGCGGCCGTGCGGAGGTTCGGCAGGTCGTTGGCCTCGTAGGCGTCTATCATCGCGTCGAAGGCGTCCGTGACGACGGCTTCCAGTTCCTCGTTGACGCGCTCCTCCGTCCACTGGAAGCGCTGGCGGTTCTGCACCCACTCGAAGTACGAGACGGTGACGCCGCCCGCGTTCGCGAGGATGTCCGGGACGACGTGGACGCCGCGCTCCGTGAGCACGTCGTCGGCGTCCGGCGTGAGCGGGCCGTTCGCGGCTTCGACGACCACGTCGGCCTGCACGTCGTGCGCGAGGTCGCCGTCGATGGCGTTCTCCAGTGCTGCGGGGACGAGTAGGTCGACGTCCAGCGTGAGCAGCTCCTCGTTGCCGAACTCCTCGGTGGCGCCGTCGTAGCCGCTGACGCTGCCGGTGTCGCGTTTGAACGCCTTGACGTGGCGCGTGTCGAATCCTTCGGGGTTGTAGATGGCGCCCGAGGAGTCCGAGACAGCGACGACGTTCGCGCCGAGCTCTTCGAGGAGCCGTGCGGCGATGGAGCCGGCGTTCCCGTACCCCTGTACGGCGACCGTGGCTTCCTCCATTTCCTCGCCGAGGTAGTCGAAGACCTCGCGGGCGGCGAACATCGTCGAACGGCCCGTCGCCTCGACGCGGCCCTTGCTCCCGCCGTTCTCCAGTGCCTTCCCCGTGATGACGCCGGGGGCGGTCGTGTTCTCCAGCGTCTCGTAGGTGTCTTTAATCCAGTTCATCTCCCGCTGGCCGGTGTTGACGTCCGGCGCGGGCACGTCCTTGTCCTCGCCGATGAACGGCCGAATCTCCTTCGCGAACGACCGCGTGATGCGTTCGAGCTCGCTCTCGGAGTACTCGCTGGGGTCCAGTTTGATGCCCCCCTTCCCGCCGCCGTAGGGGACGTCGACGACGGCCGTCTTGTACGTCATCCACCCGGAGAGGGCCTTCACTTCGTCGCGAGTGACGCCGGGGTGGTAGCGGATGCCGCCCTTGTACGGCCCGCGGTCGCCGTTGAACTGCGAGCGGTACGCCTCGAACGTCTCGATGGTGCCGTCGTCCAGCTCCACGGAGAGGGTCAGCTCGAGCACGCGCTCGGGCTGTTTGAGGCGGTTGAGTACGTCCTCGCGGATGTCCAGGTACTCGCCCGCGTCGTCGAGTTGCTCCTGCAGACTCTCGAAGGGATTTGCGTCCGACATACACCGACCGACTCCGCCGCTCAGCAAAAGCGTGGCGGAACCCGGGGCCGATTCTGTCCTCCGTTCGTTACGCGTCGCCGTCGCCCGCGGCGCGCGCCCGTTCGAGGATGCGTTCGGCCTGTGCGACCAGCGGCGCGTCCACCATTTCGCCGTCCACGCGGTACACCCCGTGGCCTGCGGCGTCGGCCTCCGCCTCGGCGTCGAGGACGCGCTTCGCCCACTCGATGTCCTCGTCGGCGGGCGTGAACGCGTCGTTGATTGGGTCGACCTGTCCGGGGTGAATCGCGAGCTTCCCGTCGTAGCCCAACTGCGCGGCGAACTCGGTCTCCTCGGCGAGCCCCTCCGTGTCCTCGATGTCCGTGTAGACGGTGTCGATGGCGTCCACGCCTGCGGCGCTCGCCGCGAGCACGACCTGCTCGCGCGCGTGGAGGACTTCGATTCCGTCGTCGGTTCGCGTCGCGCCGATGTCCGCTGCGAGGTCCTCGGCGCCGAACACGAGCGCGTCCGTCGGTCCAGCGTCCGCGATTTCCTCGGCGTGCAGGACGCCGCGCGCGGACTCCACGAGCGCCAGCACGGGCACGTCGAACGCGCGCTCGTCGAGCAGCCGGCCGAGCGTCGTCACCTCGTCGGCGGACCGGGCTTTCGGGAGGACGACGGCGTCCAGCCGCGGGTTTTCCCCGGCGAGTACCGTCTCCACGTCGTCGCGAGCGCCCGCTCCGATGGGGTTCACGCGCACGCAGACCTCGCAGTCCGGGTTGAAGTCGGGGTCCGCGAGCACCGACTGGACGGCGGTCCGCGCCTCGGTCTTCCGTGCGGGGACGACCGCGTCTTCGAGGTCGAAGACGACGCCGTCCGCCCCCGTCTCCGGCGCCTTCCGCAGTAACTCCGGTTGGTCGCCCGGCGAAAACAGGACGCTGCGTCGAGCCATGCCGGGGGGTCGCCCCGGCTACTTGTATGTCTATCGGCGCGCGAGCAGCGCGGCCGCGGCGAGCGCGACGACCGCCGCGACGGTGCCGAAGCCGGGCGACGTCGACGGCGTCGACTCCGCGGTCGTCGTCGGCGCGTCAGTCGGCGTGCTCGTCTCGGTCGCCGTCTCGGTGTTCGGCGCCGTGGTCTGCGTCGTCTGGTTGCTGTCGGTCAGCAGGACGAACGGCGCGGTCCCCGCCCCGCCGCTGCTCTGCGGGTTCACGTCCATCGGCACCCGGTAGACGTCCTCGGAGGGGTTCCGGACGTCCTCGTAGACGACGACCACTTCGTCGCCGTGCTGGAGGTCGTAGTTCCCGCCGAGGCCGACGGTCAGCGTCGCGCCGTCGTTCGACACGTCGACGCTGCTGAGGTCGTCGGAGACGTTCACGTCGATGGTGTCGTTGGCCGCGTCGTCGTCGCGGTCGATGCCGATTTTCGCGACGTCGTCCTGCCCGACCTCGCTGACGTTCGTCCCCGTCCCGCTGTAATCGACTTCGAGCCCGTTCCACGAGTCGCCGGCCGTCTCGTTGCAGACCGTCGCCGTCGCCGTGTGCGTCGCGTTCGCGTGGGGCTCCTCGGGAGTCGCTTCGATTGACGCCCAGCCGGCGAGGTCGTGCGTCTCGTCGTCGCTGCTGTCCGATGTCGTGGTCGCCGTGTCGCTGCCACCGGCGGTGCCGTCGTCACTGCTGTCCGTCGTGGTATCACTCCCACCGGACGTGTCGTCGTCGCTACTGTCGGTCGTCGCGGTGTCGCTGCCGCCGGAATCGGTCGTCGTCGCCGTCGGCGTGGCAGTTTCGGTCTGCGTCGTGGTCTGCGTCGTCGTAGTTGTCGTAGTCGTCGTGTCCGACGAAATCGAGAGCGTCGCCGTGTCGGTCTCGTCGGCGCTCTGGTAGTTCGCGTGGAGGGTCACGTCGTACTCGCCCGCATCCGGGTTCTGCGCGTTCTCGTAGACGACGACGAGCTCGTCGTTCTCCTGGAGGCCGTAGTTTCCACCGAGCCCGACGTCCAGCGTGTGCCCGTTGTTGTCGGCGCCGGTGCTACTGAGGTCGTCGGAAACGTCGACGTCGATGGTGTCACCGGGCGCGTCGTCGTCGCGGTCGATGCCAATCTTCGTGACGTCGTTCTGCCCGACGTTGCTCACGTCTGTCGCCTGGTACTCCACCTGGAAGCTCGTCCACGACCCGCCGACGGCGCTCCCATCGACGACCACGCTGGCAGTGTGGGTCGCGGTTTCGCCCGGACTGTCGGGCGATGCTGTTATCGATGCACTCGACGCTGCGGTCGTCACGCCGGCGAACGCGGCGGCCGAGACGATGACAGCTACTAGTACCCCTGCACGGACGTAGTCCCCTGGCATATCTCCAGCGTGGCCCGCCGACTGAAAAAGGGTGGTGGCCATACTCCCGTGTAAAAGCCTGATGGCCGCGATTTCGGCGGATTTAAGCATTGGGGCCGACCCCACTCAGTCATGACGGGACGCTACTACGAGGAGTTCGCGGTCGGCGAGACCATCGAGCACGAGAAACGCCGCACCGTCTCGGAGGCCGACAACCAGCAGTTCTGCGACCTCACGATGAACCAGCAGCCGCTGCACCTCGACGCCGAGTTCGCCGCCGACACGCAGTTCGGCGAGCGCGTCGTCAACGGTCTCTACACGCTCAGTCTCGCGGTCTGCCTCACTATCCCGGATACGACCGACGGCACCATCGTCGCGAACCTCTCCTACGACGACGTCGAACACCCCGCGCCGGTGTTCCACGGCGATACGATTCGCGCGCAGTCGACCGTGACCGACAAGCGCGAGACCAGCGACGGCGAGCGCGGCGTCGTCACTTTCCACGTCGAAGCGTTCGCCGTGAATCGGGACGACGAGCTGGTCTGCGAGTTCGACCGCACGGCGCTCTCGTTGAAGCGCGAACACGCCGAGTAGCGGCTCGTTCGCCCCACACGGATATGGGGAGAAACCGAGGACACGACAGGGAAAACGCCATGGTGCCCGCGTTCCTGCGACACGTATGAGTGCTTCCGAGAGAGTGACAGTCGAAGACGTGATGTCGACGCCGCTGGAGACGATTGCTGCCGACGCGACCGTGAAGGAGGCCGCACAGCGGATGCGCGCGAAAGACATCAGCGCGCTCGTCGTGACGACGACGCCGCGCGCGATAATCAGCAGTACGGACGTCCTCGACGCCGTCGCCGACGGGCAGGACGTCGCCGAGTTGACGGTCACGGACGTGATGACGACCGACGTCGAGACCGCCGCCCCCGACCTCTACATGGAGGAGGTCGCCGCGATGATGACCACGTACGGCATCAAACACCTCCCCGTGGTCGACGACGACTACGTCGGGATGATTTCCTCGACGGACGTCACCGCACACATGTCGTAGCCCGTCGAACTGCACCGGCCGCCGTCCGCTACAGAATCGTCCCGTGTTTCTTCGACGGGCGGTCCTTCTCGACGTCCTCGTAGAAGTCGAAGCGGTTCGCGAGCTCCGTTCGGAGCTCCGAAGGCGGGACGATTTCGTCGATGACCGTCTCGCTGGCCATCCGGTGGACGTCGATGTCCTCGCGGTACTCCTCGCGGAGCTCCTGCTCGCGCTGGGCGCGCTCCTCGGGGTCGCCGATGTCGTTCAGCTTGTTCGCGTAGACGGCGTTGATGGCGGCTTCCGGGCCCATGATGCCGATTTCGCCGGAGGGGAGCGCGATGGTGGCTTCGGGGTCGTAGGCCGGCCCGCTCATGGCGTAGATGCCCGCGCCGTAGGCCTTCCGCACGACGACGGACTGCTTGGGGACGGTGGCCTCGCTGGTGGCGTAAATCATCTTCTTGCCCTTCTCCAGGATGGCGTCCTGCTCGACCTGCGAGCCCGCCATGAAGCCGGGCGTGTCGCAGAGGTACAGCAGGGGAATGTTGTACGCGTCGGACTTCCAGACGAACTCCGCGGCCTTCTCGGCGGCGTCGGGGAAGATGGCGCCCGCGCGCTCGGCGGGCTGGTTCGCGACGATACCCACGGTACGACCGTCGATGCGGGCGTACCCCGTGAGAATCTCCTTGCCGTACTCCGGCTTGAGTTCGAAGAAGGAGTCGGCGTCGACGATTCGGTCGACGAGGTCGTGCATGTCGTACGCGCGGTTCGGTGACTCCGGAATCAGGCCGTCGATGCCCTCTGTGGGTTTCGCGGGCGGCTTCGCGGGCTGGCTCGGCGGCTGCTCGTCGCTGTTGTCCGGGAGGTACTGAATCAGGTTCGAGACGAGTTCGCGGGCGTGCTCCTCGTCGCGGGCGACGAGGTCCGCGCTCCCGGACTCGCGGGCGTGCACCTCGGGGCCGCCCAGCTCCTGCATCTCGATGTCCTCGCCGGTCACCATCTTCACCATCCGCGGGCTCGCGATAGCCATCGCGGACATCCCCTCGACCATCACGGTGAAGTCCGCGAACACGGGCGTGTACGCGGCGCCGGCGATACACGGCCCGTACAGCACGCAAATCTGGGGGACGCGTCCGGAGAGCCGGGAGTGGTTGAAGTAGTACTTCCCGATGCCCTCGCGGTTCGCGAAGAACCCGGACTGCTCGTCGATGCGGCCCCCCGAGGAGTCCATCAGGTAGAGGACTGGCTGGCCGGTCTTGAGCGCGCGCTGCTGCATCCGGAGGAACTTCTCGACGCCGCGCTCGGCCATCGACCCCGCCTTCACGGTGAAGTCGTTGGCCATGAAGTGAACGTCCCGCCCTTGGAAGTCCGCGGCTCCGGTGATGAGACCATCTGCCGGCAGGCGACCGTCGGGGTCGGCCTCGTCGACGTCCGGACTGTTCGGGTGCCAGGCGTCGAAGTTCGCGAATTTCCCGTCCTCGAAGAGGAGGTCGCCCGCGCCGTCCCCGTCTTCCTCCCCGAACCAGAGGTCGAGTCGGTCGCGCACGAACAGTTTGTCCTGCTCGCTCAGGCGCGCCTTGTACTTCTCGGGGCCGCCCTCGAGGATGTCCGCGATTTCCTCGCGGAGCCGTTCCTCGCGCTCGGTCGGCCCGAGGTCGCGTTCCTCGGATTCGTCGCTCGCGGTGGGCTCGGGGGCGGCGTGGGTGGCTGCGGGCTCGTCGGCCTCACCGAGGTACACCTCCACCTCGTCGGCGACGTGTTCGGCGAGCGCGGCGGCGACCGCCTGCGCCTCCTCGTCGGTCGCGCCGGCACCGATTCGTACCTTCATGGTCTTTCGTGCGGCGTAGGGCGGCAAACCGTTTTCTCTTCGCCGGCCACAAAGATTACGTCCTATTATAGGAAACAAATCCCGCATGGGTCCCGTCGAACTGCTGCTGGCGCTGCTGTTCGCGGTGGTGTTCGCCGTGTTCGCGTACCTGCTCCCGCAAGTGTACGACACGCTCCACTCGTAGCGACGCCGCCAGTGCCGCGGTCGGCGCCCGCCGCGCCGCGAGGGCACCCTGCACACCTATTGTCCCGGCCGCCGCGTCAACACGCATGAGCGACGACGCGATGCGACGGTTCCCCGTTCCCGACACGGACGACCTCCCCGAAGACATCGAGCAGCGAATCGTCGAGGAGACCGAGCGCGCGGGCTTCACGCCGAACGTCTTCGAGGCGTTCGCGTACAAGCCCAGCCACTTCCGCGCGTTCTTCGCGTTCCACGACGCGCTCGTCGACGACACGCCGCTCGCCCGCGAAGAAGTCGAGATGATTACGGTCGCCGTCAGCGGCGCCAACGACTGCCTCTACTGCGTGGTCGCACACGGCGCGCTCTGCCGCATCTACGCGGATGCGCCGAAGCTCGCCGACCAGCTCGCCACCAACCACCGCACTGCCGACGTCTCCGAGCAACACCGCGCGATGCTTGACTTCGCCGTGACGCTCACCGACTCCCCCGAGGCCGTCGGCGACACGGACGTCCAGCGGCTCCGCGACGCCGGCTTCACCGACGAGGAAATCTGGGATATTGCCGCAGTGGCGGCGTTCTTCAACCTCTCGAACCGGATGGCGGCGGTCGCAGACATGCGCCCGAACGACGAGTTCTACGCGATGGGCCGCGGCGAGTAATCCGGGACGGCGGCCGGACTCCCCACCCAGTCGGGGCGCGCCCACCACTATATTCAAGTGCGTTACACCAAGACAGAGGTACGTGTCTCGGTGCTCAGTTCCGCGTGTCGCCGTGGTCGCCGTCGTCGTCGCGCTCGTGGCGGCGAGCCCGGCGACGTCGCTCGCGACAGGCACCGCTGACGCCACTACTGTCGAGTCCGGCGTCCTCTCGGTCGACGTGACCGGCGCGGGCGCTGCGACCGAACGGGGTGGCGTTTACTACGTGTGGGCCGACGAATCCGCGACCGTGCAGGTGACCGTCGGCGACTACCTCGATTACTCCGACACCTATTACGCCGACTACGATGTCCGGCTGACCGAAACCCGGAAAGCCAGCTACAGCGAGCCGTTCGACACCTCGCTGGACGTGACGACGGTGACGCTCGGCGAACTGGCGACGACCGACGCGTCCCTCACGTTCGAACCGCGCGAGCAGGAACTCGAACCCGGCCGGCACACGCTGTACGCGACGATGTACGGCTCAGAGAGCGGCGACTCCTCGCGCCTCGACGACCGGGCAATCACGGTCCACGTCATCAACAAGGGCGGCGACCTCGACGCCGACGGCCTCTCGAACGCCAACGAACTCTCCCTGGGAACGGACTTCCGGGACGCGGACACGGACGGCGACGGCGTCGAAGACGGCTACGAGGTCCACCAGTTCGGCTCCGACCCGACTGCCCGCGACACGGACGACGACGGCGTTCCCGACGACGAAGAGGTTCGCGCGGGCACGGACTACGGAGACGCGGACACGGACGCCGACAGCCTCGACGACATGTCGGAACTCGCTGGCAACACGTCCGCCATCGAGGCGGACGCGGACCTCGATGGGCTCCCGGACGCGCTCGAAGTCGAGCTCGGCACCGACCCGAACGACCGCGATACGGACGGCGACGGACTCACTGACCTGACCGAATACCGCGACACGGGCACGGACCCGCTGGACGCGGACACGGACGGTGACGGCCTCGAAGACGGCATCGAGCTGCGCCGGTACGGCTCCAATCCGACTGCGGTCGACTCGGACGGCGACGGGATTCCGGACGGCGAGGAAGTGCTGCGCGGCACGGACCCGACGACCGCGAACGACGGCGCAGCGAATTCGGCCGTCGCTGACGGGGCTGGCGCGTTCGACTGGTCGGTGCACTACCCGCTGGGACGGCTCTTTCACGCACTCACATGACGCCGCGGAAACTCCTCCTCACCGCGCTCGTGGTGCTCGGAGTGGTCGCCACTGGTGCCGCCGTGGGCGCTGCCGGGCCAGCGACGGCCGCGGGGGTGACGCCGACGTACGTCGAGACCGACGTGACCGAGGACACGACGTGGACGGCCGAGGACGGCCCGTACTACCTCAGTAACGACCTGACGGTCGCCGGCGACGCGACGCTCACTATCGAGCCCGGGACGCGGGTCAACGTCGGCGAGGAGGTCACGATTACTGTCGAAGGGAGCCTCGTCGCGGCCGGAACCGCGGGCGACCCGATTCAGTTCACGACTGCGGACACATCCTCGGACGCGGGCACGTGGCAGACCATCGAGTACGCCGGCGACGGTGACTCGACGCTCCGGCTGGCGCACGCCGTTGTCGAACACGGGACGACCGCGATTACGGCGACATCGAGCGAGGGGTCGATTCGGCTCGCCAATTCGACGGTCCGCGAGCCCGTCCGTGACGGACGGGCCGTCACGGCGCGAGAGGGGGCGCCGTCGGTTCGGATTGCGGACTCGCGGTTCACGGACGTCGGACGCGCAGGCGTCGCGTTCGAGGTTCCGGAGACCGACCCGTACGTGGCCGCGGTCCGGAACGTTCGCATCTCCGGCACGACCTTCGCGAACACTGGCGCGAACGGCGTCCGCGTGCGTGCCCGACAGATTTCGGACGCCAGACTGAGTGACGTCACTGTCGCCGGCGTCTCGGGTGACGGCGTGGCGTTCGAGACCGAGTCGACGGACGCGCGCCCGCGGTCCACGAACGCGCACCGCGTTGAGGACGTGACGCTCCGACGCGTCGCAGCCGAGAGCGTGGGCGGTGACGGCGTCGTGTTCCGCGGCGGCGCGCTCGACGATGTCGACGTGCTGAACAGCGAAATCCGCGGCGCGTCCGGCAGCGGCCTCCACGTGGAGGCGGCTACCGACGCAGACCGCGTGCGCTTCGCGCGCAACACGGTCGTCGACTCCCGCAATGGCCTCCGGGTCGCGCTGCGGCGGACGACCGGCGGCATCCAGCACGTCTCGCTCGCCGTCGAGAACAACGAGTTCGCGCGCAACGACCGGTACGGCGTCGACACAACCGCCGAGTACGTCTTCGTGGACGACTTCGACGTGCGGAACAACACGCTCGCCGAGAACGGCGACGGCGGCGCGACGTTCGGCACCCAGCAGGTCGACAACACGGTGTTCGCGGACAACGTCGTGCGCGCGAACGGCGGCTCGGGCATCTCCGTGTCCGTGGTTCGTGTGCGCGGCGTGACGGTCCTCCGGAACCGCCTCGTCGCCAACGCCGACGACGGGCTCTCCATCCGGGCGAGCGACCTGCTCGGCGGGGTAACCGTCAGCTACAACGATGCGCTCGACAACGACGAGTTCGGCGTCGACGTCGCGGGCCAGCGCGCGGGCACGACCACTGCCATCCACAACAACACCATCGCGGCGAACGCCAACGGCGCGCGCGTCGCCGGCCCGACGCCAGCGCGACTCGTGAACAACGCTGTGGTGTTGAACACGGCTGACAGGGAGCGCGTCGACGGCGGCCGCGACGCCGCAGCCGCGACCGGCGTGGTCATCGAAGCCGCGCCAAACGTCGAGCTCGCGCACAACGACGTCTACGGCCACATCGTCGGGTTGCGAAGCGACCTCGACGGGGGCACTGTCGTCGCGGAGCACAACTACTGGGGTGCCGAGTCCGGACCGTACCACGAGACGCTCAATCCTGGCGGCGCTGGCGACGCGGTCGTCACCGACGGCGGGAAGGCCGACCCGGTGCCGTTCGCGAGCGAGCCGTTCGGCCCGCGCTACGAGCGCCCGACCGCCGTGCTCGCGGCGAACGAGACGACCGTCACTCCCGGCGAGCGGGTCGAGTTCTCCGGCCGGCAGTCCACTGACGACGGTGCCATCACGCTCTACGACTTCGTCGTCGACGGCGAGCGGCGCTCCGGCGCGGCGGCGACACACGTAACCACGTTCGCCGAGCCCGGGACGTACGAAGTCTCGCTCGCCGTCGAGGACGAACTGGGCGTCCGTAGCCTCAACGACGCGACCGTAAACGTCACCGTCGAGTCCGCCGCGCAGACGACGCAGCTGACGACGACGGGGCCGCCCGCGACTACCGCACCCGGCACCGGTGACGGCGGGGACGCCTCGCTGCTGGCGAGCCTGCTCTCACTGTGGGGCGGCGTGGGGGCGCTGTTCTACGCGCTCGCGCTCGTACTCGGCGCCTACGGGACGTGGCTCTCTATCGGTGGTCGCGACCCGCCGGTCACCGGGACGACGATTCACGTGCTCGCCGCGGTCGGTGTGCTCACGTGGGCCGTCGCCGGCTTCCTCGGGGACGGTGCGCTGCTCACGTTCGCAATCGGCGGCGCTGTCGCGTGGGGTGGATTGACCGTAGTCGTGCTCGCACTCGCCACGAGATAGCTAGTCGGCGTCGTCGAGACGCCACGTGAAAATCGCCCGCAGCACGACGACGAGGCTGTTCGCCTCCCCGCTCCCCCAGATTGCCGTCTCCGCCTCGGGGGTCGTCGGCTGGCCGTTCTCACCGTCGACGAGCACGCTCACGAGCGTCGTCTCGCCGTCCACCATCATGAGCCGACCGGCGGGCGTGTCCGACCACATCCACAGCGACTCGAACAGCTCGGCGCTGGGTACCTCTCCCTGGATGCGTTCCTGGACCTCTGGCGACACGCCCGCGAGCTCGATGTTGACGCCGCGGTCTGCGGCGGCTTCGAGGGCGTCGACGACGTCCTGGGTGAGCAGCTCCTCGACGGTCATGTAGACGATTCGGTCCTCGGCGTTCTCGAAGAACTCCAGCACGCGGTCGGTCACGGTTTCCCGGCCGGAGACCGTCCAGACGCCGCGCTGTTCGTCCCGGCGCTCGATTGGCTCGATTTCGTCCAGCGCTTCCGTGAGGACGGCGGCGCGGTGCTGCCACTCGCGTTCGATCTTCCGCCCGGTCGTCTCCGCGGAGATGGCCCAGAACTCCTTCGGCGTGGACTGCTGGACGTCCACGAGACCGCGGTCGCGGAGTTCGTCGACGGCGTCGTACACTCGCGTCCGCGGTACGTCCGCGACCCGGCTGACGTCTTTCGCTGTGCCGGTGCCGAGGCCGACGAGCGCGACGAACGTCCGCGCCGCGTACGTGCTCAGGCCGAACTGTTCGAGCTGTTCGATGGCGATATCGCGCGCGTCGTCAGGTGAATTAGCAGTCATGACTGGCCTACACTCCGGAAACCTCGCCACGCGGCGTGGCGAGGCTGGCACGCGGGCTGTGGTTGGGACACAAAGTAATCGCGTGCCACCCCGAACGTTTCTCCGCCGACGGTATAATCATTTTGTGATTAACCGGGTGAACTAGTAGAGCGAGTGAAGTCGGCCCGAGATTACAGCTCGATAACACAGCTCAGTTGTCACTGTAAAAATCACAAACGGTCTTTCGGGAATCGAGGAGATAGCGTCCTACGGCAGTATTAGGCGAACTGCTGACACTGCCACTGATAGCTCCAGTAACAACGCCTATCCGTCCCGCAGTGCTACTCTCGCCGCAACCCCGGATTCGTCCGGGCTGTGGGTTGGGACACATGACCAGAAACGAGAACGCCGAGGAGGCCATCGACGTCCTCCAAGAACTCGGCTTGAAAGAGTACGAAGCCAAGTGCTTCGTCGGGTTGACGCGGATACCGACGGGCACGGCGAAAAAGCTCAGCGAAATCACGGACGTACCGCGAACGCGGATTTACGACGCGATTCGCGTTCTGGAGGCGCAGTGACTCGTCGAAATCCAGCACTCCAGTCCTCAGCAGTTCCGCGCCGTCCCGCTGGCGGAAGCCACCGAGACGCTACGCGACCAGTACGAATCCCGCGTCGAACAGCTCCGCGACGCCCTCGAAGCCGTTGAAAGCGTCGACAGCGACGCGAAGTCGTCACTCCAGGAAGTGTGGACGCTGTCCGGACAGACCGCGATTGCGAACCGCACGAACCAGCTCGTCGAGAACGCCGACGACGAGGTCGTGCTGGTCGTCGGCGACGACGCCCTGCTAACCGACGAACTCGTCGACCACCTGAACGGTCTTCCCGACGACGTCGACCTCGCCATCGGCGCCGTCTCGGCGTCCGCACAGACCGAGATTCAGGACGCCGTGCCGGAAGCCACGACGTTCATTTCCGGGTTGGAGTGGCTCCGAAGCGAGACCGACGCCGAGCACGACGTCGCCATCGGTCGGCTCATGCTCGTCGACCGGTCGTCGTTCCTCGTGAGCTCCATCATGCCGGACACGCACACCGAGCAAGCCATCTTCGGCACCGGCGTCGGGAACGGGCTCGTCGTCGTCGCGCGCCGCCTCATGGCGCAGGGGCTCGTGCCGAGTCGCGACCCCGGTGCTGGCGAGTAACGCCCCGCCGCGTTCGTCTGGCCCGCGTTAGAGGTCCGTCTGAATGTCGACGATGGTTTTCGCGGTCTCGAAGATGTCATCGGCAGCCAGGAACGCCTCGACGGAGTCGAAGTCCGCGGGCTCGGTCGGAATCTGGAGTTCGAGCTCGTCGTCGTCCAGGCCGCCGGTAATCCGCGCGAGCGACTGCGTCCCGCCCGCCTGCACGTGAATCACCGCGTTCACGGTGTCCTCGTCGACCTGCACGTGTTGAATCTCCAGCGGGCCGTCCTGCCCGCCGTCAGCGTAGTGCAACATCGCGGGTACCGCGTCCATCTGCACCAGCTTCGTGCCGAGTGTCGCCATACTGGATACGGGCCGTACGGCCGGAAAAACGGCGCGACTCGCGCATCTGGGTGGATTCTTGGCGCCCTATTCCTTCGTAGGCCGTGGCACCGCCACGGGCTGCCCTCTCACACCCGTCAGACGAGCGTCTTGCACGTGTTAAATCGGCTATAACCCGCCGCAGAGGTTTTATTACAGCACATGGCCATTTGAGCGTAAGCGCTGACCATCGGTGTCATGCGTGTGACGAAACCCATGAAAATCAGCTTCGAAATCCCTGACCGCGACGACCGTGGCGTCTCGCCAGTCATTGGCGTCATCCTGATGGTAGCGATTACAGTCATCCTCGCCGCCGTTATCGCCAGCTTCGTGCTCGGCTTCGGTGACTCCGTGAGCCAGAACGTCCAGGCCGGGGCAGACATTAGTGAGACTGACAGCGGGAATGCAACAGTGACGTGGATTAGTGAGGGGAACGCAGACCACCTGAATATCTCTGTACCTAGTGACAGTAGTGCTCAGTTCCCGGATAGTGACAAGACACACGAGTTGCAACAAGTAGGTGACACAGTGACAATAAACAGTTCCTCGACTGAGACAGTTACCGTGACCGTGACTGCAGTTGGTAGTGGAGGCTCTCGTACTGTTGTCACTCAAGAGGAAGTCTCCCTCGAAGCGTAGCGAATCCTAATCTCCCGATTTTGTGATTTATTCGGGCGTCTCGCACCGCTCGGCGCCACGACTCATCTGGTTCAAATCCTTCGACCCAGATTTAGCTCATCACGTCCGTTCCTCGCAAAATGATGGGCGCTGCAGGATTTGAACCCGCGGCGTCTTGGTCCGAAGCCAAGTGCTCTGTCCAAGCTGAGCTAAGCGCCCGGCACGCGAACGTAGACGGAGGTCGGCTTTAAACCCGGTGATTCGGGGCGGGCGGGGGTTCGGTCGTATCGCCTCCTTTATTCGGGGTGGTGCGCGTAGGCGTGGGCATGAGCGTGGCGGCGACAGTTCGAGGGCTGGTGGAGCTCACGCGGCCGGTGAACACGGTCGCGGCGGGCGCGTTGACGTTCATCGGGGCGTTCGTCGCCGGTGGGGCGTTCGCGGAGCCGGCGGCGACGGCGGCCGCGGTGGGGGCGACGTGGTTCGCGACGGCGGCGGGGATGGC
Organism: Halobacterium sp.; assembly: GCA_964229715.1. Classification (GTDB taxonomy): domain Archaea; phylum Halobacteriota; class Halobacteria; order Halobacteriales; family Halobacteriaceae; genus Halobacterium. The sequence goes on along the minus strand of CAXREU010000139.1, from coordinate 271 downwards.
GATAAACGACTACGTCGACCGGGAGATCGACCGCATCAACAATCCGGAGCGGCCGATTCCGCGGGGCGCGGTGTCGGCGCGCGGCGCGCTCGCATTCAGTCTCGCGCTGTTCGCGGGCGCGCTGGTGCTCGCGCTGCTGTTGCCGCCGCTGGCGCTGGGCATCGCGGCGGTGAACCTCCTCGGGCTGGTGACGTACACGGAGTACTTCAAGGGGCTACCGGGGGCGGGGAACGCGCTGGTGGCGTACCTCGTCGGGAGCACGTTCCTGTTC
>CAXREU010000138.1:0-4457 GCA_964229715.1 Halobacterium sp. | reverse complement strand
GGCGTGGCCGCCGCGCCGCTGGTCGCACTCGCGCCACGCGACCGCCGCGAGGCGGTGTCACGGGCGAGCAGATACGGCGTCGCGTTCTGTCTGTCCGTCTGGCGGCTGTGCGCGTTGAGCTGGGCGGCCGTGTTCGTCGCGTTCGTCACCGGTATCGCGGGGCGTGCCGTCGCACAGATGCCAGACGGCGTCGTCTCGCTCGTCAGCGCGCTCGCGTCCGCAAGCGCCGTCCGCACGCTCATGCTCGTGGCCATCGCAGCCTCCCTGCTCGTCGTCGGCGTCCTACGCGTCGCGCGACTCGCGACCGGCGACCACCGCGAGAGTCTCCGCCGGGTCGCGCCGGCCGCTGGCGGCGGCGTGCTCGCTGTCGTCGTCGGCGTCCTGTTCGCTAGCCGGGTCGTCGCGGAAGTCAGACGGGCGCTCCCGCCGCAGGCGCAAGCGAGCTTCGAGGGCGTTGTCGCGACGTTCGGCGAGCCGGCGCTGGCGCTCGTCGCCCTGCTCGCGCCGCTGGCCGCGCTCTCGGCGCTCCTGCTGGCGTTCGCGGGACTGGGCTGGCTTCGCGCGATTCCCCAGCGCAGCGCGCCCGCCGCCGTCACGGCCGGCGCGCTCGTGGTCGCTGCGGCCGCGGCCGGCATGCAGGGTGCGCCCCGCGGGTGCGGGTTCGCGCTCGTCGCCGCGGGGATGGTCGCGGGGGACGTCGGCGCGTACGGCGTCGGCGTCGCCGCGGAGTTGGAGCGGCACGCGCCGACGGCTCGCGCGGAAGTCGTCCACGTCGCCGCCGCGGCCGCCGTCGGCGTGCTCGCGTACTACGGAGCCACACTCGTCAGCGGCGTCGCCGCGGGCCTCCAGACACCGGACGCGAGCGCGGCGCTGGTCGCGCTCGTCGCGGCAGGCGTGGGACTGGCGGCGCTGGTCGCCGCGCTCGCCGAGTGAAGAACTAACACCGGGGCGGCCGATTTCTGGGAGTATGCGGACGCTCTACGTGCAGCCGTTCTGCCCGTACTGCCGGAAAGTGAAGCGTGCACTCGACGACCTCGCGCTCGACTACGAGACCGAGCGCGTCTCCTTCTTCAAGTTCCGCCGGGACGAGGTTCGAGAGGTCAGCGGCCAGTCGCAGGTGCCCGTACTCGTGGACCCCGAGCACGGCGTCGAGGGGATGAACGAGAGCAGCGATATTGTCGACTACCTCTACGAGACGTACGGCGAGTAGTTACGACACAGCCGGCACCTGCACGCTGTCGAGGACGTCCCGGACGACGTCTGCGGGGTCGACGTCCTCCACGGTGGCCTGCCCGGTGAGCACGAGTCGGTGGACGAGCACGGGCTCGCCAGCCCGCTTGACGTCCTCGGGCGTGACGTAGTCGCGCCCCTGCACGACTGCGCGGGCGCGAGCGACCTCGAAGAGGCGCTGGGTCCCGCGCGGGCTGACGCCGACGTCGACGCGGTCATCCTCGCGGGTGGCGCGCCCGATGTCGACGACGTAGTCGCGGACGCCGTCGCTGACCGAAACCGTCTCCGGGACCTGCTGGAGGTCGGCGAGCGCGTCGTCGGGGACAACCTGGGACACCTCGGGCGTGGTGGTCTGGCGGTCGGCGCGGCGGTCGATGAGTTCACGCTCACCCGCGCGGTCCGGATAGCCGATGCCGGCCTTGACGGCGAAGCGGTCGCGCTGGGCCTCCGGCAGTCGGAATGTGCCCTCCTGCTCGACGGGGTTCTGGGTCGCGATGACGAAGAACGGCTTCGGGAGCTGGTGGGTCTCCCCGTCCACGCTCACCTGTCCTTCCTCCATCGCTTCGAGCAACGCGGCCTGTGTCTTTGGGGGTGCGCGGTTGATTTCGTCCGCGAGCACGACGTTCGCGAACACGGGGCCGGGGTTGAACTCGAAGGACTCGGTGCGGGCGTCGTAGACGTGCGAGCCGGTGATGTCCGACGGGAGGAGGTCGGGCGTGACCTGCACGCGGGTGAACTCGAGGCCGAGCGCGTTCGCGAGGCTGCGCGCGGTCAGCGTCTTCCCGGTGCCGGGGACGTCCTCCAGGAGGACGTGACCGCGAGCGAGCGCGCCCGAGAGGACGGTTTCGAGGAACGCGCGGTCGGTGACGACCGCCTCGCTGACCGCGTCTATCACGTCGGTGCACGTTCGGGCGGCGGTGTCGGCGTCCATTCGAGTCGTGGGTCGCCGCCGCCGTCCTTGTAGTTGTCGCCTGTTCTCGCCGCGTCACCGCGAGTAACCGTTCGGTTAATACAGCGCCAGCCCCTCGATTCGACCAGCCTAGCGAAACGCATACACCGCTCCCACCGAGAGGAGTGCGTGTTAGCGCCGTTCGAGGCGATGGGGCCGCGGGCCTCGAACGGAGACCGGGGGCAACCGACGAACATGGGACCTGACACAGAGCTTTCGAACGTCGTACTCGTCACGGTCGACTCGCTCCGAGCAGACGCCATCGGAGCGTACGACGCACAGCGACACACGCCGGTGATGGACCGCATCGCACAGCGAGGGACCGTCTTCGAACGCGCGTTCGCGAACGGCAACTGGACGCCGTTCTCGTTCCCGTCGATGCTCTCCTCCCGGCCAGTGTTCTCCGACTCCGACGAAGTCGGCGTCAGCGAGTCGCCGACGCTCGCCTCGGCGCTCTCCGAGGCCGGCGTCGCCACGGGCGGGTTCAACGCAGCGAACGGCTTTCTCACCTCACACTGGGGGTACGACGAGGGGTTCGACGAGTTCGAGCCGTTCGTCGCCAGCGTCGGGTCGAGCATCTACAGCCGCTATCTGGCGACTCACCCCCCCGTCGAGGCGTGGCTCCAGCTCGCGACGTCGCCGCTGCGCCGCGCCGGGTCGTGGCTGCGCGGCGACAGCGACGACCGGCCGTTCCTCGACACGTCCCGGATGTTCGACGTCGAGCACGCCGCCACCGAGTTCGTCGAAGACACCGACGAGCCGTTCTTCCTGTGGGTCCACTACATGGACGCGCACACGCCGTACGTCCCGGCGCCGCGGTATATCCGCGAGGTGTCCTCGAACGTGCTCGGCACCCACCGGATGCTGCACGCGCACACCCGCACCGGTCTCGGCTGGGACGTCGGCGAACGCACGCTCGCAGACCTCCGGACACTCTACCAGGCCGCCGTCCGGCAGGTCGACGCCAGTATCGGCCGACTGCTCGACACGCTTGACGAGGAAGGTGTTGCCGACGAGACGGCAGTTGTGCTCGCGGGCGACCACGGCGAGGAGTTCCAGGAGCACGGCCACCTCGCGCACTACCCGAAACTGTACGACGAACTGATTCACGCGCCGCTCGTCGTCGACGTCCCCGGTGCGGAGCCGCGACGCGTCGAACGGCAGGTCGGCCTGGACTCGATTCCGCCGACCGTCACCGACTTGATGGACGTCGACGCGGACGCCGACTGGCAGGGCGACTCGCTGGCCCCCGCAATCCTCGGCGGCGACGAACCCGACGACGACCCGGTGGTGTCGGTAACCGTGCGCGGCGAGTCGGTGACCGCCCAGCCCATCCCGCGGTCGCTCGACGACGGCGACCTGCTCGTGAGCGTCCGCGACGAGGACTGGACGTACATCGAAAACGTCGACGCCGACACCCACGAGTTGTACCACCGTCCCACGGACCCCGGCCAAGAGGACGACCTGTCTGTGGATCCGTCGGCTGAAGCCCGTGACGCCGTCGAACGGTTCGCACCGCTGGTCGACGCCCACGCGAGCACCATCCGCAACCGCAGCGGAACGACCGAGGCCGCGGTTGACGAAGACCTCGGCGCGCGACTGGAAGCACTCGGCTACAAATAGATGGTACGGCGCTACCTCCGCGGCCTCTACGAGGGGCCGTTCGCGATGCAGTTGCGACGATTCGTCGCCGTCGGCGCCTTCACGGCGGGGATTCAGATGGTGTTGCTGTGGCTGTTCGTGGACATCGGCCACGTGAACTACCTCATCGGCGCGGTCGTCGCCATCGAAATCACCATCGTCCTCTCGTACGTCCTCAACAACGCGTGGACGTTCCGCCGGTACCGGAACACCGGCACCGCAGACTACCTCGTCGGCTTGCTGAAGACGAACGTCATCCGCGGCTCCGCGATTCCGATTCAGGTCGGCGTCCTGTTCGCGCTCGTGGAGTGGCGCGCGCTCCCGTACCTGCTCGCGAACGCGTTCGCCATCCTCGTCAGCGGGCTCTACCGCTACGTCCTCGACGCGCGCTGGACGTGGGGGTAGCGTGAAGTCGCTGCTCGCTGTCGCTTCTGTCGACTCGTAGAACGTTCAGTCCAACTGCCTCCGCATCGCGACGTGCGGGATACCGGCTTCCTCGAACTCGTCGCCGTCGCGGACGTAGCCGCGGCGGTCGTCGAACTCGGCAGCAGGCAGTTGCGCGTGGAGGTCCAGTTCGTCGTACCGCTCGCGTGCGGCGGCTGCGAGGGCGTCCATTCGTGCTGCACCCCAGCCCTCG
>CAXREU010000137.1:0-14534 GCA_964229715.1 Halobacterium sp. | reverse complement strand
GGCTCGGGCATGTCCGCACCCGCGGCGTGCCGGCCGGCACGCGCGCCGAACACGAGCAGTTCGGGGAGCGCGTTCCCGCCGAGGCGGTTGCCGCCGTGGAGGCTCACGCACGCACACTCGCCGGCCGCGTAGAGGCCGTCGATGCACGTCTCGCCGTGTTCGTTGACCTCGATGCCGCCCATCGCGTAGTGCTGGCCGGGCTTGACCGGCATCGGCTCCTTGAGGCCGTCGACGCCCTCGAAGTCGCGCGCGAGGTGGAGGATGTTCTCCAGGCGGTCGGTAATGCGCTCTTCGCCGAGGTGGCGCATATCGAGGTAGACGTACTCGTCGTCGACGCCGCGCCCCTCCTGGACTTCCGTGAGTTCGGCGCGTGCGACGACGTCGCGGGAGGCGAGTTCGCCATCGTTGGTCGCGTACCCGTACTCGAACATGAAGCGTTCGCCCTCGGAGTTGTAGAGGATGCCGCCCTCCCCGCGGACGCCCTCGCTGATGAGCACTCCAGTCGAGGGGAGCGTCGTCGGGTGGAACTGAATCATCTCCATGTCCTCCATCGGGACGCCGGCGCGGTACGCACTGGCGACGCCGTCACCGGTGTTGGCGCCGGCGGTGGTCGTGTGGTCGTACGCTTGGCCGAGACCGCCGGTTGCCAGAATCACGCCGTCGCGGGCGCGGAAGCCCGCGATTTCGCCGGACTGGACGTCCCACGCCACGACGCCGTGGCAGTCGCGCTCGTTGGGGTCGTCCTCGTCGGTGACCGCGACCTGGCTGACGTACCACTCGTCGTACACTTCGATGCCCCGTTTGACCACTTGCTCGTACAGCGTGTGGAGCATGTGGTGGCCGGTCTCGGCGCCCGCGTACGTCGTCCGCGGGAACGAGAGGCCGCCGAACGGCCGCTGGCTGACCGTGCCGTCCTCCTCGCGGGAGAACGGCATCCCCCAGTGTTCGAGCTGGATGACTTCCTCGGGGGCGTCCTGCGCGAACGTGTCGACTGCGGGGGCGTCGCCGAGGTAGTCCGACCCCTTCATCGTGTCGTACGCGTGGTCTTCCCACGAGTCGCCCTCCTGCAGGGCGGCATTGATGCCACCCTCGGCGGCGCCCGTGTGCGAGCGAACCGGGTGGAGTTTCGTGACGATTGCTACGTCTGCGCCTTCCTCGTTGGCGGCGATTGCGGCGCGGAGCCCCGCGCCACCGCCGCCGACTACGATTACGTCGTGCTCGTACATGTTACCAGAATTTGAGGTTCTGCTTGACGGCTTCGCGCTTCAGTTCTTGGATGTGCTCGGTGAGCGGGATGTCCTTCGGACAGACGTTCGTACAGGAGAACTGGGTCTGACACCGCCAGACGCCGTGTTCGGCCTCGATGATTTCGAGGCGTTCCTGACGCTTGTTCTCGCCCTCGCGTTCGTCCATGTAGAAGCGGTAGGCCTTGTTGATGGCCGCCGGGCCGAGATACTTGTTGTCGCCCGCGGCGATGTTACACGAAGACATACACGCGCCACACCAGATACACCGCGTCGAGAGCTTGATCTTCTCGCGGTTCTCGCGGTCCTGGCGCTGCTCTTCGAGTTCGTCTTCGGGCGTCTCGTCCGGGTCGAAGAACGGGTCGACGGACTCCATCTGGTCGTAGAAGTGGTCCATCTCCACGACCAGGTCTTTGACGACGTCCTGGTGAGGGAGTGGCTCGACGCGCACCGGGCCGTCGAGGTCCGCAATCTGGGTCTGGCAGCCGGGACGCTGGCGGCCGTTGACGAAGAACGCGTCCGAGCCACAGACCGCCTGCCGGCAGGAGTGCCGGAAGGTGAGACTGGAGTCGTACTCGTCGCGAGCGTAAATGAGCGCGTCGAGGACGGTCATCCCCTTCTCGAAGGGGATGATGAACGAATCGAAGCGCGGCTCCTCCTTGCCCTCGATTTCGGGGTCGTAGCGGAACACCTTCAGCTCCACCGTCTCCCCCTGAATCTCGTTGGCGGCGGCTGCTTCGTCGGCCTCGCGCTGCTCCTTGCGCGCCTGTTTCTCGGCCATCCGCCGCTCCTGTGGCGACGTGGACGAGGGCTGTTCGGTCTCCGAGTCGGTGTCGGGTGTCTGCGTACTCATGTTAGAACCCCGCGAGCGTGTTTGCGACGCGAATCCCTTGCACGACGAGCAACAGCGCGGCGGCGCCGAGGACGACCTGCGCGATGCGCTTCTGGACGCCGTCGATGCCCTGGTTGACGAGCGCGTTGTAGACGCCGTTGACGCCGTGGAACGTCGCGGTCACGAGGAACAACACCATCGTGACGAAGTAGCCGACGTTCTGCATGCGTGCTTGGCTGCCCGCGAACTCGATCTCGTAGGCGTGGGTGACGAAATGCAGTTGGAAGAAGTGGAACGCCAGCACAACCACGAGGAACGCTGCCGTGATACGCTGGAGTAGCCACGCCGTCGACCCCGAACTGAACGAGGAGTATCGTTGTGCCATTTTAGAATGCCCCCGAGACGAACGTCGGCACGCTCGCGACGACGATGACGCCGGTCAACACGAGCGACGCGTAGAAACTCTTGTCTTGCGATTCCAGGCCGACGCCGAGGTCGACGAACAGCAGACGGATGCCGTTCAGGATGTGGAAGACGGCGACCGCCAGCAGGCCGACCTCCAGCAACCGAACGAGCGCGAGGCTCTCCAGCCCCTGAATCGTGCTGTTGAACGTCTCGGCGCCCTGCATAGACGTGCTCAGGACGGCGATATGGGTGAACAGGTAGCCGATGAGCACCCACCCCGTAAACTTGTGAAATACCCAGGCCCACATCCCGGCCGTGAACTCCCGCCACCGGCCGAAGTCCTCGATGAGGCCTCGGTCGTACGACTGACTCATACCATTCAGAGCGTGTGGTCCCTCCGCACATAGAAGTTACTACACGAGCGTGTCGCGCGAGCCGCGACGCGTCGGGCGCGTGACACCCGAACGGCGCGGCGAGGAAGACGTGCGGGTCGCACATCAGGTTTCGAGGGCGAAGCGACCTTGGAACGGCTACGACGGGGACGCGCGGGAGGACTCGGCGCGCTCGTAGGCGCGCTGGGTCGCCCCGTCGAGTTCCACGAGGTGGACCAGCGGATTCCCGGGGTAGACGACGGGGTTCTCCAGTTTCCCGACGAGTAGCCCCGTGAACGGCGCGTCGACGGCCACGACGTCGGTCTTGAACGGGTTCGAGATGCTGCAGATGGCGTCGCCCTCGGCGACGAGGTCGCCGCGCTCGTAGTGCATGTCCACGAGACCGCCGTCGTCCGCGCGAATCCACGTCTTCTGATCGGTGGTGACGACGGTCCACCACGCCGGCAAGTCGACGGCCGCCGTCGGGTAGACGCCGTACCCCGCGAGCACGCTCTGGACGCCGTCAAGCGCGCGGTCGATGAGGCCGCGCTGGAACCGGTGGGCTTCGCCCATCTCCACAGTGATGGTCGGGATGTCGGCCTCGGTCGCCTCGTGACGGAGCGTCCCCGACGACCCTTCGCTGTCGATGACGACGTTCGAGCCGAACGACCGCGCGAGCCGCACCACGTCGTCGTCGGCCATGTCAGCGCGGACGTGGAGCATGTTCGTGCGGCCACGCGTCGACGTGTGGAAGTCCAATCCGAAGTCGCAGGGCTCGACGAAGTTCCGGAAAATCTGGTCGGCCATCCGCTTGGCGCTCGTGGAGCTGTCGTTGCCAGGGAACGAACGGTTGAGGTCGCGGTCGTAGACGGGGAGGTAGCGCTGCTGGGTGACAAACCCCGGGACGTTCAACACGGGGAGACAGACGAGCGTCCCGTGGAGGTTGGCGTGAGACCACTCGTGGGAGACCTCTCGTACCACTTCGATGCCGTTGAGTTCGTCGCCGTGGGAGGCTGCCGAGAGGAACACGGTCGGGCCGGGTTGCTCGCCGTTTACGATGGAGACGGGGATGCGAACCGGGTCGCCAAGGTACGTCTCGCTGATGGTGTACCGGATGTCTGCGCGCTCCCCCGGGTCCACCCGGCCGCCGTCGTACGTGAACGCCCCGTCAGTCATAGGGCGATGTTAGCGCGCGGCGCTTAAAACAAGGCCGCCCGCGCTGTCGGCACCGTTTAGTTACTGCCCATCGACTCTCTACGGGATGGACGACTCTGTCTCTGTCGGCGTACTCAGCCTCCACAACAGCAAGGAAACGAAGGCGATACTGAACGCAGTGGAAGCGCTCGGCCACTCGGGCGTCTGGCTGCGCGAGGACAATCTCTGCGTGGACATTGCGGACAACGACTCGACGCTCGACCCGAACGTCGACGTCGTCGCGAACCGACTTCTCCTCTCGAAGACCGAACAGCCCGCCGAACTCTTGGGGCTCGCGCTGTCGCTGAGCGAACTGCGGCCGATGCTGAACCGTCCGCGGAACGTGCTCACGGCGTTCCACAAGTTCGCGACAGCGACGACGCTCGCGGACGGCGACGTTCGGCTGCCGGACGCCACGCTCGCGCTTGACGCCGACCGGCTGAACGCCGAGAAAGCCAAGTACGGCGACGAGGTCGTCTACAAGACCGCCATCGGCACGCCCGGCGGTGGCACGTGGAAAATCAGCGCGACCGAGCGCGTCAACCCCCGCGTCGGCGACCGGTACGCGTGCCTCCAGGAACTCGTCGAGCGCGACAGCGACCGCCACCGCGACCTCCGCGTGTACGTCGTCGACGGCGACATCGTCGCGACGATGCGGCGGTACGCGCCCGACAACGACTGGCGGACGAACGTCGCGCTCGGCGGCTCCGTCGAGGGCGTCGACGACGTCCCCGAGGAGGCCGCAGAGATGGCGCTGACGGTCGCCGACACTGTCGGCCTCGACTACGCGGGCGTCGACCTCGTTGAGGGCGAGGACGGCTGGCACCTCCTCGAGGTGAACCCCACGGCCGGGTTCAAGGGACTGTTCAAGGCAACCGGCATCAGCCCCGCGCCGTACGTCGCGAAACTCGCCATCGAGACGGCTGGCGGCGAAGTCAACGACAGCGAGGTCGCTGAACTCGCCGAGACGCTGGACGACTCGATGCCCGAGGCAGTAGCGACCGAACCCCAGCCCGCCGCCGAGGAGTCTGCGACTATCGGCTACACGGAAGACGTGCTGGTCTCCGGAACGAGCGGCACCGAACGCGTCGTCGCAAAATCCGACACCGGTGCCGCGCGCACGAGCATCGACACCCGTCTCGCCGCCGAAATCGGCGCGGGCCCCATCAAGTCGATGACGAAGGTCCGCTCCGGGAGCATGAAGTCCGGGAAGGCGCGCCCCGTCGTCGACATTGTTGTCGGGGTCGGCGGCGACCGCCACACTGTCGCCGCGTCTCTGGAGGACCGCGGTCATATGGACTATCCGCTGTTGCTCGGCCGGGACATCCTTCAGGAGTACCAGGTCGACGTCAAGCGCCGCGTCGACGCGTCCGAAGAAGAGTAACCGAAACAACTCACCTTCGATAGTTGAGAAAACTGATTTCGAACACGCGTCAGCTTCTTGCGTGCGGCAGCCATCCCGGTGCACGATGGCATTCTCGGAGCGCGTTGCGTCGTGGACAACCATCGTCGAGTTCCCCGGCGACGTCACTGGCGCGGTAGGGGATTCGGTTACGGTCGTTCCCGTCGTGGTTGCGCTTGCAGCGCTCTCGGCGGTGGCGCTGGCGCCCGTGCTCGTCTGGTTCGGCGTCTTCCAGGTCGTGTGGGGCGCTCGCTACGGCGTGCCCGTGTCCGTCGAGCCGATGAAGGCGCTGGCGGCGCTCGCAATCGCGGGGTCGCTGACGGCGAGCGGACTCGCAGCGGCCGGCCTGCTCGCGGGTGGCACGCTGCTCGTCGCGGGGGCAACCGGGACGCTCGGGCGCATCAGCCGCTTCGTCGGCCAACCCGTCGTCCGCGGTGTCCAACTCGCAGTCGCGCTCGTGCTGTTCGAAACCGCCGTCGGCCTCGCTACCACGGACCTCGCGCTCGCCGGCGCCGCGATTGCGGTCGCCGCACTCGTCGCGGTCGTCTCGGTGCGCACGAGCGCTATCGCCGTCGTCGCCGTCGGCGCTGCGCTCGCTCTCGTCGAAACCGGCGGCATCTCCCCGGCGATACCCGCGTTCGCGTTCGCGCTCCCGTCGCCCGCTATCCTCCTTGACGCCGGGACCGCGCAGGCCGCGGTCGGACAACTTGCGATGTCCGTCGGAAACGCCGCCGTCGCGACCGCACTCCTCCTCGACGAATACTTCGATTCCGGGGCCACCGCCGACGACCTTGCGACGAGCATGGGCGCGATGAACCTGCTCGCCGTCCCGCTGGGCGCGATTCCGATGTGCCACGGGAGCGGCGGCGTCGCCGGTAAATACGGGTTCGGCGCGCGCACTGCTGCCGCGAACGTCGTCCTCGGCGTGCTCTACCTGCTTGCGGCCGTGTTCGCGGTCGGCGTCGTCGCGGCGTTCCCGGTCGCGATGCTCGGCGTCGTCCTCGCTGCCGTCGCCGCACAACTCGCGCACACCAGCCTCGAGACCGACCAGTACGCGCTCACGCTCGGCGTCGGCGCACTCGGCTTGCTGGCGGGCGTCGGCGTCGCGTTCGTCGTGGGCCTGCTCGCCGACCACGCCCACCGCCGACTCGTGTAGCTACCCCTCGTAGGCGCGCCAGACGTACAGCGACGCGTACGACCGATAGGGTTGCCAGCGCGCCGCGATGTCGCGCATCTCCGCGCGCGTCGTGTCCTCGCTGTACAGCGACTGCATCCCCTTCCGGATGCCGAGGTCGCCGACCGGGAAGACGTCCTCGCGGCCGAGTCCGAACATCAGGAACATCTCCGCGGTCCAGTCGCCAACACCCGTAATCGACGTGAGCTCGGCGCGCACTTCGTCGTCGGCGAGGTGCGCGAAGGACGCCCGGTCCCAGTCGTGCTCTATGAACGCGTCGGCGACGGTCCGCACGGAGTCGGTCTTCTGACTGGAGAGCCCGGCGTCCCGCAACACGTCGGGGTCGGCGCCGGCGACGCCCTTGGGCGTGACGTCCACGGCGTCGAAGAGCCGTTCGCGGATGGCGGCCGCGGCGTCCATCGACACCTGCTGGCGGACAATAGAGACGATGAGGCGCTCGAACGGGTCGTCGGCCGGGTCGAGTGAGAGTTCGCCGTGCTCGTCGACCAGCGGCCCCAGGTCGGGGTCGTCGCGGAGCACGTCGTGTGGGTCGCTCATATCCGGGGGAAGTCGCTGCGGGAATCTACGCGTTTCGACCTGCAAGTAGGAACCCCGCCAATGCGGCGACGCCGCTGTACACTGCGGGCGAGATACCGTTCACGAGGTAGGGGCCGACGAGTCGAATCCCGAGCGCCTCTCCGAACGGCGCGCCGACGCTCACAGCCGTCAACACCGGGTAACTGACGACGACGGCGACACCGGCACCAGCACCGACGAGCGCGGCGTGCCGCGTCGGCGATTCGTCGATACCCATCCGCCACGCGCCATACAGCGGCAGGCCGGGAATCACGGCCAGCGACAACAGCGTGGAGGCGAGCGACTGGAGGACCAGCCGTGCGGTCGAGGTGGTGAAGCCTCCGGAGAGTGATTCGAGGGCGAACAGCACGACCAGTGTGTGGACGAGTCCAACGACGAGACCGAGGGCGGCACCGCGTTGCTGCGTATTCACGCCCGGTCGGTTTTCGGAACGACACCAAATGCATTGTGCCTCGCTGGGAATGGTGGTGCTCCCGAGACGCTCGTTTCCACGAGAGTAAACCCGTGAGGCGTTCACACCCGGCAATAGGGAAAGCTTCAACGGGGCGCCCGGCGGGTGTACTACCATGGACGTTGATGACATCGAGACTATCGCAGTGCTCGGCGCTGGAAACATGGGCCACGGCATCGCCGAGGTGGCGGCGCTAGCGGGCTTCGAGGTGAACCTCCGCGACATCAAAGAGGAATTCGTGCAGAACGGCTACGAGCAAATCGAGTGGTCGCTGGGGAAGCTCGCGGAGAACGACCAAATCGGCGAGGCCGAAGCCGACGCCGCCCTCGACCGGGTCACCCCTATCGTTGACCTAGAGAAGGCCGTCGCAGACGCCGACTTCGTCGTCGAGGCCGTCCCGGAGAAGATGGATATCAAGCAGAACGTCTACCGGGAGCTCGAGCAGCACGCGCCCGACCACGCGGTGTTCGCGACGAACACGTCCAGTCTTTCGATTACGGAGCTGTCGGAAGTCACCGAACGCCCCGAGCGGTTCTGCGGGATGCACTTCTTCAATCCGCCCGTGCGGATGCAGCTCGTGGAAGTCATCGCGGGCGAGCACACCGATGAGGCCGTGCTCGACCTCACCGAAAGCCTCGCCGAGGAGATGGGAAAAACGCCCGTGCGCGTCCGCAAGGACTCGCCCGGATTCATCGTCAACCGCGTGCTCGTCCCGCTGCTGAACGAGGCCGCGTGGCTCGTCCACGACGACGTCGCCACCATCGAGGAAGTCGACTCTACGACGAAGTACGAGCTCGGGCTGCCGATGGGCGCGTTCGAACTCGCCGACCAGGTGGGCATCGACGTCTCCTACGACGTCCTCGACTACATGCAGGGCGTGCTCGGCGAAGCCTACGAGCCGTGCCCGCTGCTCGTCGAGAAGGTCGACGCCGAGGAGCTCGGGAAGAAAACCGGCCAGGGGTTCTACGACTACGAGAACGGCGGCGCGGAAGTCCCGACCGACGAAATCCGCGAAGACGTCGCCGACCGCCTCACCGCCGTGATGGCCAACGAAGTCGCGAAGCTCGTGGGTAACGACGTCGCCGACCCCGCGGAAATCGACGAAGCCGTCCAGCTCGGCGCCGGCTACCCCGAAGGCCCCGCGAAGATGGCCGACGAAGCCGGCATCGAACACCTCTACGAGACGCTCGAGTCGGCCTACGAGGAGACTGGCGCGGCGCGCTACGAGCCCGCCGACGAACTCCAGCGGCTCGCTGAGTCCGGCGAGGGATTCTACGGTGCGGAAGCCGAGGAGGAAGCCGCGTCCTACGAGAACCTCGTCGTGACCGTCGAGGACAACGTCGGGCACGTCGAACTTGACCGCCCGCACCGCATGAACACCATCAGCGAAGACCTCCTCGACGAACTCGCTGACGCCGTCGACGAACTCGACGCTGACGACGAGGTGCGCGCAATCCTCCTCACGGGCGCCGGCGAGAAAGCATTCTCCGCGGGCGCAGACGTCACGTCGATGGCGGGCAGCGCGGACCCCATCGACGCCGTGGAGCTCTCCCGGAAGGGGCAGCAGACGTTCGGCAAGCTCGAAGCCGCCGACGCGCCCGTTGTCGCGGGCATCGACGGCTACTGCCTCGGCGGCGGCATGGAGCTGGCGACTTGCGCGGACCTCCGCGTCGCCAGCGAGCGCAGCGAACTTGGCCAGCCCGAGCACAACCTCGGCCTGCTGCCGGGCTGGGGCGGCACCCAGCGCCTCAAGCACATCGTCGGCGAGGGCCGCGCGAAAGAAATCATCTTCACCGCCGAGCGCTACGACGCCGCCGAACTCGAGGACTACGGCTTCGTGAACGAAGTCGTCGCCAACGACGAGCTTGACGACCGCGCGTGGGAACTCGCCCGCGACCTCGCTGCCGGCCCACCCATCGCCCAGAAGTACACGAAGCGCGCGATGCTCGCCGGCCGCGACTCCACGGACGCCGGCCTCGAGTCCGAAGCACAAGCGTTCGGCCAACTCATGAACACCCAGGACCTCATGGAGGGCATCACAGCGTTCACCAGCGACCGCGACCCCGAGTTCGAGGGACACTGACACGGCCACGGCAGAACGACACGTTTAAACAATTATCCCGGGTACGAACGAGTGTCGCTCGGTTGGTGTAGTCCGGCCAATCATGTTGGCCTTTCGAGCCGACGACCAGGGTTCAAATCCCTGACCGAGCACTTTTCGAACGGAGTGAGGAAAGCGCGCAGCGAAGGGTTCGAACCCTACCAGTCGCGCACAGCGAACGTAGTGAGCGAGCACGTCTGGTATCGGTTCAAATCCCTGACCGAGTACTACTCTGACACCGAACCGCGAAGCGACTGCTGTGTCGCTTCGCGTTCGTAGGCGTGTACGTCGAGGGGAGGCATTTGAAGTAGAGAAGACGCAGCCACGAGCGTAGCGAGTGAACCGTCTTCGCGTGGTTCAAATCCCTGACCGAGCACACCTGCCGCTATTCTTCGCCTCCAAGCAACGCGGTCGCGACGTCGCCCATCTGGTCGGCCGCGGCGACGAGGACGTGAATCGCTGTGAGCGCGAGCAGTACACCGAGTGGGAACGCGAGCAGTCGTTCCGCGAAGGTGTCGATGGTCCAGACGTCGAAGATGGTGGCGGTGCCGCCGAGTGGCGCGAGGAGGAGGACGAGCGCGCCGACGCCGGCGAGGAGGACGAATAGCCACGTGAGGAAGCCGACGAGTGATTTGAGGACGAGGAAGGCGACGCTGCGCCACGTGGTGTTTGAGCGAGCGAGCGCGCTGACGGCGGCGAGTACGCCGTCCTCGGAGAGCGACGGCAGACTGTCGTGGGGTGCGATGTCGGTGTCGAGGAGTGCGTTCGCGAGTCGGCGTTCCCAGTCTGCGAGGAGGCGTGCGAGCAGTAGCGTCGCCAGCAGGACGGGGATGCCGACGATGAATACGGAGAGGGCGACGCCGAACACGAGTCCGAACGCGAGGACGAGGTAGTAGAGGAAGCCGAGTGGGATTGCGGCCAGCAAGTAGAGAATTCGTCGGGAGGTCTGTCGGTCGCCGAGCACGCCGACGAACGACCGGAAGCGGTCGATGGGCGTGCGAGTGGTGGTCATTGCGAGGTGATTTTGCCCGTGGACACAAAAATGCCGTCCGCGTTCTCGCGCGCGGATGAGCGAGGCTTAGAACCAATAAAGGCTAACACGTCCTCGCGTGAATCCGAGGTATGAGCTACGAGGCGGTGTTCTTCGACCTCGACGACACCCTTTACTCGTATCCGGTGTGCAACGAGGCGGGGAAGGCGGCGGCGTTCCGGGAGGCTCGCGAGTTGGGCTACGACCTTTCGCGGGCGGCGTTCGACGACCTCTACGCCGAGGGGCGCCGCGAGGTGAAACGCGAACTCGCGGGGACGGCGTCGGCCCACGAGCGGTTTCTCTACTTCAAGCGCGCGCTGGAAATCTACACCGGCACCCACCATTCGCGGGACGCGCTTGCGCTCGGGGAGGCGTACTGGGAGACGTACGTCGAGGAGATGGAGTTGTTCGACGGCGTGCGGAAGACGTTCGCGGAACTGCAGGAAGCGGGCGTGGACGTCGCCATTGTGAGCAATCTCACGACGCGCATCCAGATGGAGAAAATTGATGCGTTGGGGATTGAGGCGTACGTCGACCTCGTGTTGACGTCCGAGGAGACGGGTCGTGAAAAGCCTGCCAGTGACATGTTCACGTTGCCGCTCGCACAACTCGACCGGCGGCCCAGTGACGTCGTGATGGTTGGCAACGACGTCGAATCAGACATTGAGGGGGGGAATGCGGTTGGGTTGACGACGGTGTTGTTCAACGGTGAGACAGACGGGGAGGCTGGCCATCGGCAGCCCGACCACCAGATTGATGCGTTCAGCGAGGTCTTAGAGGTGGTACTGTAATGCTCGCTCGTGAACGCGTCGCGGTCGTCGACCATGCACCGACGCTGGCAGAACTGACTCCTGGGCGGACGGGGAACTTGAGCGTGCGCCGCGGCGACCGGTTC
Source organism: Halobacterium sp. (assembly GCA_964229715.1). Taxonomy (GTDB): domain Archaea; phylum Halobacteriota; class Halobacteria; order Halobacteriales; family Halobacteriaceae; genus Halobacterium. The sequence continues at coordinate 2,838 of CAXREU010000137.1, read as the reverse complement.
GCCGCGACGCCGACCGGTGTTCCCTACGACGAGTTCGACCCCGCGGACGTCCCGGTGGTGTCGCTGGACGGCGAGGTCGTCGCCGGGGAGATGAAGCCGACTAGCGAGGTGCCGATGCACACCGGGATTTACCGGCGGCTGGATGCGGGTGCTATCGTTCACACACATTCGACGTGGGCGACGACACTCGCGGTACTCGGGGAGGCACTCCCGCCGATTCACTACATGATTACGGCGGTCGGGCGGACGGTCCCGGTTGCGGAGTACGCGCCGTACGGCACCGACGACCTCGCGGAGTTGGTCGTCGAGGAGATGGAGGCTGCGGACTCGCAGGCCTGTCTCTTGGGCCACCACGGCCTCGTCGTCACTGGTGACGACCTGGCGTCGGCGGTCGAGAATACGTTCGTCGTGGAGAACCTCTGCCGGGTGTACTTGCAGGCGCGCCAGCACGGGACGCCCGACGAACTCAGCGACGAGCAGCTCGCGACTGTCGAGGAGAAGTTCCAGTCGTACGGCCAGTAGGGGTCAACGCCAGTCAGTCGAAGCGGTGGATTGGGGAGGGGGCCCCGGAAATCGCGTCACGCACTCCACCAGCTACGCGTTGTTCATCCGGGTTTTCGAGGTGGTCCCGCAGGCTTTGCACTCCGCAACCCGGTACGGTTCGCGGGAGAACTCCGCGTTCTGCTCGTCGTTGCTCTCGGTGAGGATGTCGATGGACACCTCGTGGGGTTGCTCTCGCCCGCACTCAGAGCACTGTTCGACGATGCCGTCGGATTGGATGTTCTTGCTTGCCATCGGACCAGACCTCACCTAAACAATACTACTGTATTCCCTTCGAATGTATGCCTAAGTGATTAGGTGGGAAGGAGGGTGTGTCGTGCGAACGAACCCCACTCGTGGCGTCGCGAAGCCGACCGAACGCTTACGCGGGCGGAGGCGCTACCGACAGGCAATGCGCGCGTTCCCGCCGCTCCCAACCGTCGCAGACGCCCCGCCCTCGCTGCTCGACGGCCACCTCTGGATTCAGGAGTGGGTGTGTGGCGGCCCGCTCCGCGTCCAACTCCGCGAGTCCGGCCTCCTCCGCTTCGGTGACGCCGACCGCATCTTCGACCACGACGACGTGCCACGGGGCTACCGCCACGCCGTCCGCCACGTCCGCGAACGCTTCGACCGGGACGCGCTCCGCGCCGCGCTCGAGGACGTCGAATCCGCCGTCTTCTACGGCACCGCCACCCGCCAACAGCCCCTCGACTACGACTGGGCGGCGATTCCGGGCTTTCTCGGATTCGATGTCTACCACGCCGGGGAGGACCGATTCCTCCCGCCAGACGCCGTAGAGACGCTCTACGACCGCCTCGGCTTGACGCCATTGCCCGCCGTCACGAAGGAAGTCCGCGGCGCGGACTTCAACCCCGACGACTACGCCGTCCCCGAATCGCTGTGGCGCGATGGCCCCGCGGCGGGCGTGCTCGTCCGCAACAAAACCGGTGACCACGCCCTCCTCCACGCGGAATCAACCGAGCCACCGGAGTCAGTCGCGTTCGACGCCGACCCCGCCGACCGCGCCACACAGTTCGTCACAGCCGCTCGCGTCAACCGAGCCCGCGAAGCGGCTACGTCCGGTGGGATTGACGAAACCGTCGAGCGCGTGCTCGACCTCCTCGCGCGCGAGGAGTACGCTCGTCTCTACAGCGACGACGCGCCAGTCGACGTGGACGCGTTCGAAGCCGCCGCCGGGGACCGCACCCGTCGACTACTGCGGAACGCGTAACTCGGATTGCGAACGTGTGGCGCGAAATCCGTGCCCTGAAGCCACGTGGAACCGTACGTGCGTGCGATGACACGGCGCTTCCGCTGGAATCGTCCGGTCACGAACGGCTCTGTGACGGTTACGCGCGTCGCCGGCGACCACGAACTCGCCGACGGCGACCCCCAGCGGCGCTACACGCTCGCCGTTCCAGTGGCGACCGACGCCGGCGTTGCCACGGTAACGGGCTGCGAAACCACGTGGGAAGACGAAACACTGTGGGTCACTGTCCACGACGGCGCCGGCTTCGCGCGCGTCCGCCTCCGAACTAGCGGCGCCCACACCGTCTTCCGCTTCCCCGGCCCGACGTTCGACGATAGGCTGATGGCCGCCATCGATGGCGACGCGGCGGCTGCACACGACCTGCTCGCGGCTGCGGATTCCCCAGTCGCGCTCGTGCTTGCGTGCGGTCCGCTCTTCGACGTCGAAGGGTTCGTCGCGCTCGTCGAGACGCTCGCCACCGCGAGCGAGGGCGCGTCCGACGACCTCCACGCGACCCGCTACGACCTCGTGCGAATCGCCGCCACAACCACCGCGGGCCCACCGGTCGCCACCGCCGACGAGTTCGAGACGCTGGTCGAGGGACTGGACGCCGTCGACGCAATCGGCGACGTGACTGTGTTGGACGCGCTGGCGGACGCGACCGCAGTCGCCCACGACACGGCGGGCGAGACGCGGCGCTTCCTCTCCGACCTCAGCTACGAGCTGCCGCTGCTCGCCGAGCGCGACGACGGCCGCTTTCTCGCGCACTACCTCGCACAGGTCGCCCGCACCGCTGGCATCCGCGACGCGAAACAGGCCGCCGCGCGCCGCGCCGCCAACACCGACCACGCCGACTTCGAGGACGCGAGAGCTGCCGCCGAACGTGCTGACTACTGGGACCGCGGCGCAGCGTGGCGCGACGTCGTCCTCCCGGCGGCCGGTGAGTCGTTCCCGACGTTCGCGTACGTGCTCGCGAACGCGCTCTACTGGACGGGCGAAGTCGGCCGGTCGGACTCGCGCGCGGACGAACTTCTCCACGAGGGCGCCGC
>CAXREU010000136.1:0-6410 GCA_964229715.1 Halobacterium sp. | reverse complement strand
CTACGAACTCGACCCGGAGGCGACGCTGGCCGTCTTCGACGAGGCCGAGGCGACGGGCCGGGCGGTCGTCGGCTTCTATCACTCCCATCCCGCCGGTCCCGCGCACATGAGCGACACGGACCGCGAGCAGGCGTCGTGGCCGGGCCACGTCTACGTGCTCGCGTCGCTGGCCGCGCGCCCGCCGATTCTAGACGCGTGGACGTGGACTGGCGAGCGCTTCGAGCGGGAGGCCGTCGCGCTCGGTGATAAATAGGTTGTACCACTAGGTTATTTGTCGATGGCCGCCCCAGTCCTCGGCATGGCGTTCAGCGACACGCTCCTCGCGGAAGCCGAGCCTGTCTGGACCGCCCAGTACGACCACCCGTTCGTCACCGAACTCGCGGCGGGCACGCTCGACGCCGACGCGTTCCGGCACTGGGTCGAACAGGACTACCGCTACCTCTTGGACTACACGGACGTGTTCTCGCTGGCGGCCGCCAGCGCTGACGACGAAGCGACCACCGCCCGCCTCGCGGAGACCGCACACCGCATCCTCGCCGACGAGATGGACCTCCACCGGTCGTTCGCCGAGGAGTACGGGCTCACGCCCGCGGACCTCGAGGCCGTCGAGAAGGCGCCGACGTGTCAGGCGTACACCGACCACCTCGTCCGGACCGCGCGCGAGGGCGACCTCCCGACAATCGCGGCGGCGGTCTACCCCTGTGGCCAGGGCTACCTCGATGTCGCCGACCACATGGCCGAAATTGCGGACGGCGAGCACCGCTACACGCCGTTCGTGGAGAAGTACACCAGCGATGCGTTCCGCGAAACGGTCGCGTGGATGCGCGACCTCGTCGACGAACTGGCCGACGCGCACCCGGGCGCCCACGACCGGATGCGCGCGGCGTTCCACCGGAGCGCGCGACTAGAACATGACTTCTGGGAGATGGCGTATACCCGAGAACAGTGGTCAGTCGGCCCGCGCCAGCAAGTGGCCGCGGACGCCGACTAGCGCCCGCGGACGGCCGTCCAGACGCCGATTGCGCCGAGCAGTATCGCGGGCACCATCGGCACCGCGAGGTACGTGTCCCGGAAGCCGAGCCCGAAGCTCCCGGGCCCGACGACGTAGAGGTACAGCGGCGCGAGCACGCCGGCGACGACCAGCGCCGCGACGACCAGCCACTGCGCTCGCTCGCTCATGCCACCGGCATCGTCGTGGTCCTCGCGGGGGTCGTGGGTCACCATTAGCGTTCGCTGTCGGGAATTACCACTACCTTCCCAAAGCCCTCCCGGTTCTCCAGTAGCTCGTGGGCGCGCGCCGTCTCGCTCATCGGGAGGATATCCCGAATCCGCACGTCGAAGGTGCCGTCCCAGACCAGCGAGAGCGCGTCGTCGGCCTCCCCGGGCGTCGCCATCGTCGACCCGAGCACGGACAACTGGTTCCAGAACAGCCGCTGGACGTGCGTCTCGGGGCGGCCGCCCGTCGTCGCGCCGCACGTCACGAGCCGGCCGCCCTTCGCCAGCGAGCGTAGCGAGTCGCTCCACGTCGCCTCCCCGACGTGGTCGACGACCACGTCCACGCCGCGCTTGCCCGTGCGGGCGCGAATCTCGTCGGCGAAGTTCTCGGCCTCGTAGTTTATCGCGTGGTCGGCGCCGATTTCCTCGGCGTACCGGAGTTTCGCCTCGCTACTCGCGGTCGCGTACACCTCCGCGCCCGCGTGGGCGGCAATCTGGAGGGCCGCGTGGCCGACGCCGCCGCTCGCGCCGAGCACGAGCACTTTCTCGCCGGCTTCGACGTCGGCGCGCGTGTGGAGCATCCGCCACGCGGTCTGGAACACGAGGGGTGCGGCCGCCGCTGTCTCCCAGTCGACGTGTTCGGGCACCGGAACGAGGTTGTCCGCGGGAACCGCGGCGTACTCGCTGTGGACGCCGGGGACGTGCTCGCCGAGGACGTGAAACGACGTACAGAGCGGGTAGTCGCCGTCGCGGCAGAACTCGCAGTCACCGCAGGAGACGCCCGCCGAGACCGCGACCCGGTCGCCGACCTCGAAGCGCGTGACGTCGGGCCCGGTTTCGACGACGATGCCCGCGGCGTCGCTGCCCGGTACGTGGGGCATGTCGAGGTCGAGTTGCGGTATCCCGCGGCGCGTCCACACGTCGAGGTGGTTGAGCGCGCCCGCCTTCACGTCCACGAGCACCTCGTCGCGGCCGACCTCCGGGTCCGGGACTTCGCCGTACTCGACAACCTCGGTACCGCCGTGACCCGCGAACTGGACTGCCTGCATGCGCGAGGCGTCGCGGCCCCCGACTAAAACTGTGGGGTCCAGGCTTTTCCCGTCGGGGCGCGAACCCGCGCCCATGGTCGATTTCCAATCCCGCGAGACGCGCCGCGACGACGACGAGGACGAAGCGCCAGCGGAGGACGCGGCCGACGAACCGGCCGACGACCCGCTGACCGAGGAGAGTGAACCCCACGAGCACGACGACGAGGAGAGCCACCACCACCACGACGTCGAGCACGTCGGCGTCGCGATTCTCACGGTGTCCTCGTCGCGCTCGCTGGACGACGACCCCGCGGGCGACGCCATCGCGGCGGCGTTCGAGGCCGACGGCCACGAGGTCGTCACGCGCGAACTCGTCCGCGACAGCTACGACCGCGTGCAGGGCGGCATCGACAATCTCGCGGGCCGCGGCGACGTCGACGTCGTCGTCACGACCGGCGGCACGGGCGTCACGCCCGACGACGTCACCGTCGAGGCCGCCGAGCCGCTGTTCGAGAAGACGCTGCCGGGGTTCGGCGAGCTGTTCCGGCGGCTCTCCTACGAGGAAATCGGCGAGAAAGTCGTCGCCACGCGCGCCACCGCGGGCGTCGCCGACGGCGTCCCCGTGTTCTGCCTGCCGGGCAGCGAGCACGCCGCCGCACTCGGCAGCGAGGAAGTTATCGTCCCCGAAATCGGGCACCTCGTCGGACTCGCGAGCTACGAGGACGCCTGACCCGCGGCTACGCAACTATTCGGTCGAAAAAGAACGGCACGACGACGTCAGAAAGTGTTACGCGAGGGCCGCGACGTTCGCGGACGTGGTCGTCTCGTCGTCTGCGGTTTCGTTGTCTGCAGTTTCGTTCTCGGTGGTCTCAGTGTCGACCGTCTCGTCGTCGGTCTCGCTGTCGGCGGTCTCGTTCTCGGCCGTCTCCTCCTCGCTCGCGTCGCCGTCGTCACCGAGGAGGTCGCTCAGCGCGTTCCCGAGGTGGTCGACGTCACCGCCGAGGAACGACTGAATCTGCTCGTGGATGGCGGAGACGTGGTCCGGGACCTGCTCGGGGAGGTCCGTCGGCGGGCCGCGCTCGCCGGCCGCGTCGGACGCGTTCCCGTCAGCGTGCTCGGAGGCGTTCGCGGCGTGCTCCGAAGCGTTCGCCGCGGGGCCGACGTCGCTAGGCGGGCCGGCGGACTCGTTGTCGTCCGCGTCCGTCTCGTTCTCGTCGGCCTCGTCAGCGTCGTCGCTGTCGGATTCAGCGTCGTCCGCGTCGGCGTCGCCGGCGTCGTCCGGCGCGTTCCCGTTCGCTTCGTCGGGTGCTTCGTCTGTCGGTGCGTTGCCGGGGGTCGCAGCGCCAGCCGCTGCGGCACCGCCGACGAGGACGGTCGCCGCGACGACCAGCGTGAGCAGTTTGCGTGCGTTCATCGCAGTCGTCTCTCGGAGCCCATCCCACTTGAACCGGGGTAGCCGTGAAGCCGGATTTCCGGTTCAGTAGCCCGTCCCAACCCCGATTAAGCCGAATTAAAACCCGGTCCGTTATCAGTCGCGGTCGGGATGACCGACTGCCGCGGCGACGAGGCGAAGTCGGGGCTCGCGCGCCGGCCTACTCGCGGGTGAGAACCAGTTTGCCGTGGAAGTCGCCGGCTTCGCCGCGGCGGTGGGCGTCGGCGACCTCGTCGAACGTGAAGTACTCCGAGACGACGGGCTCGACTGCGCCGTCGTCGACGAGCGCGGCGATATCCCGGAGTTCGTCGCCGATGCGCTCCTGTCGGTCGCCGAGCAGCACGGGGAGAATGACCAACACGACGCCGAGTTCGAGGGAGTTGGCGTGCATCGCCGAGAGGTCCTGCGTGGAACTGGACTCCGTGGTGACGACCGTCCCGAACGGCCGCACCGCGTCGAACGACGTCTGGATGTGGTCGTCGCCGACCGGGTCGAACACCACGTCGAAGCCGTCACCGGTGGCGTACTCGGCCGTGTAGTCGGCGACGTCGGTGGTCGTGTAGTCCACGGTCGCGTCCGCGCCGAGGTCGCTAGCGAGGGCGCGCTTCTCGGCGGTCGAACCCGTCGCAGTGACGGTCGCGCCGAGTTCGTCGGCGAGCTGGACGCCGAGGTGGCCGACGCCGCCGCTGGCGCCGTACGCGAGTACTTCGTCGTCCTCGCCGACGTCGGCCTTGTCGGTGAGCATCTCCAAGGCGGTCGTAGAGACGACGGGGAGCGCGGCGGCGTCTTCCAGTGGAATAGCATCGGGTGCAGGCGCGAACGTGCCGGCGTGGCCGACGACGTAGTCCGCGAGCGCGCCCTGTCGGCCCGCGCCGCCCGGCATTCCGTACACCTCGTCCCCGACCTCGAAGGCGTCGACGTCCTCGCCGACGGCATCCACGACGCCCGCGACGTCGCAGTGCAGGGTCGCGGGGAACGGCGGCGTGAAGTCGGGGATGTCGCCGCGGCGAATCTTGTAGTCGACTGGGTTGAGGCTGGTCGCGGCCACCTCGACGCGGACCTCCCCGGGTCCGGGCTCGGGTGTCTCCACGGTCGTTTCGGTGAAGACGTCCGGGTCGCCGTACTCCTCGACCACGTACGCGGTCATCTGCGAGTCGGGCACGGGCGAACTCACGGCCGGCGCGGGGAAAGGAACACCGGCGCCGGCGGACAGTTCCGCCTCGCGAAGCCGTAGGTTCACGTCCCGCCGGCATCCAGAGTGGGTATGGACAAGCAGCAGCTCCGCGAGCGCGTCTGGGACGACCTCGAGGACAGCGGCGAGGCCCGCTTCCCGTTCCCGCCGCACGGCCGCATCCCGAACTTCGCGGGCGCCAGCGACGCCGCCGACCGCCTCGCCGGCACCGACGTGTGGGCGGACGCCGACGTGGTGAAGGCGAACCCGGACGCCCCACAGTTGCCGGTGCGCCGCGCGGCGCTGCGCGCTGGCAAGACGGTGTACGTCGCGGGGCCGCGGCTCCGCGACGAGGCGTGTTTCCTCCGGCTGGACCCCACGGAGGTCGCGGACGTCGACGACGCCACGACGGTCAGCGGCATCAGCGAACACGGGACACCAGTCGGCCCGGAGGACGTCGAGCCCGTCTACCTCATCGTCACCGGGAGTGTCGCCGTCACGGAGCGCGGCGAGCGCGTCGGCAAGGGCGAGGGGTACAGCGACCTCGAGTTCGCGCTGTTGCGGGAGTTCGACCGCGTCGACGACGACACGGCGACGGTGACGACGGTCCACGAGCGCCAGGTCGTCGACGAGGAAATCCCGACCGGCGACCACGACGTGCCGATGGACTACGTCGTCACGCCTGAGCGCGTCGTCGACACCGACGCGCCCGCGGCGAAGCCTGAGGGCATCGAGTGGGACGCGCTCGGCGAGGAGCGTCGCGCGGAGATTCCCGTCCTGGAGCGTCTCGCTCCCTGAATCGGCCCACAGTTTAAATGGGAGAACGTCGTATCAGACGCGTATGCCGGCTTCGAGCGACGAAGACCCGGACGCGAGCGCGGAGGCGGCGCTGTCGGCAGCCATCGACGCGGCCGACGGCGACCCCGACTGCACGCTCTGCTCGAAGCCCGCGGACTACTTCCTCTACGAACCCGGCAGCGTCGAGAAGTTCGTCTGCTGGGAGCACGTCAGCCCCCACTCCGCGGCCGTCGACGGCGACGGCGAGCGGCCCGGCCGGCCGGTTGCGCTGTCGCTGTGAGCGCGAACATCCACAAGGCATTTCGATTGTCTCGCCGACTGTTGACGTGTGCTGCCATTCCTCGGCGAAGCCACTAGCGAGTGGCTGTCCATCCTCGTCGTTATCGTGGTCGTCTTCGTCGCCGTCCCCACGGCCGGAATGTACCGCGAGGCCCGCGACCACAGCGGCCAGCCGTACGCGTGGACCGCCGGGATGTGCGTCGCGTCGGTCGGCGTGCCCGTGTTCGGCTCGCTCCTCGTCTGGCTGCTGTACACGAGCGTCGAGGTCGGTCGATGACAACGAACGAACGGCCGCCTATTCCATCGGCGCCATCGTCGCCGTAAACACCGCCACGTCGTCGCTCTCGTTGCGCGCCCCGTGGGCGACGCCGCGCTCGTGAACGACCACGCCCGGCGCCTCGACGACTTCCTCGCTGTCGCCCTGCACGACGACGAGTTCACCCTCCAGCACGTGGAAGGTGTTCGTCTGGTCGCCGTGCTCGTGCGG
>CAXREU010000135.1:0-9965 GCA_964229715.1 Halobacterium sp. | reverse complement strand
CGTGAGGCCGCTCGTGTAGGAGTTCTCCACGAAGCCGTGGGCTTCACTGGAGAGGTCGTTCGGCTCGAAGTGGCTGAGCGTGCGGTCCTCGTAGCCGCGGTTGATGCGCTCGCCCCGAACTGCCTGCTGGCCGACACAGCCGGCCATCTGCGGGAGGTTCAGCATCGACCCACGCGCACCGGAGTCGGCCATGACGACTGCGGGGGTGTCCGAGTCGAAGTTCTCCGCGGCGACGTCACCAGCGGAGTCACGAGCCTTCCCGAGCGTCTGCATGATCTTCATCTCGAGGGTCTCGTCGACGGTGCGGCCGGGCAGGGATTCGAGGTCGCCGTTCTCGTAGGTCTCGATGAGTTCCTGCACGCGGTCGTACGCCGACCCGATGGCCTCGTCGATGCGCTCGCGGGCTTCCGTGGAGACGGTCTCGTCGTCGATGCCGATGGAGAACCCGAAGTGCATAATCGAGCGCATCGCCAGCGACGCGACTTCGTTGATGAAGATGCGCGCGCGGGTCTTCCCGTGGACTTTCGCGATGGTGTCGACGATTTCGCCGCCGAACCCACCGATTTCGTCCTCGGCGATGGTGCCTTCGAGGAGCTGGCCGTTCTCGATGACGACCGGCTCGCCGACCGTCCCCGTGAACTCGAGGTTGAGGTCGTCGGGCAGCAGTTCGCTGAAAATCTGGCGCCCTTCCCAGTAGGGCTCGCCGTCTTCGGTGCCGGCGGGCTCGGGGAGCTCGTCGATGCTGGTCTGGCGCAGCAGGTCGGAGGCCTGCGTCTCGTTGAAGCGGGGGTTGTCGTGCGTGAGCAGGTACGTCCCGCTGATGTGGTCCTGAATCGCGCCGATGATGTTCTCGCCGAAGCGCGGCGACAGAATCTGTTCCTGGACGCGCATCAGCACGCGCGCCTCGGCCCGCGCCTCCTCGTTCTGGAGGGCGTGCATGTTCATCTCGTCGCCGTCGAAGTCGGCGTTGTACGGCGGACAGACGACGGTGTTCAGGCGGAACGTCTTGTACGGCATCACCACGACCTCGTGGGCCATGATGGACATCCGGTGCAGCGACGGCTGCCGGTTGAAGATGATGATGTCACCGTCGATGAGGTGGCGCTGGACCTCCCAGCCGGGCTCGACGCGCTCGGCGAGCTCCTCGCAGACCTTCTCGGTGACGCGGACGCGGCTGCCGTCGGGGCGCGTGACGTAGTTCGCGCCCGGGTGGCCTTCGGGGCCGTTCCGGACGTACGTGCGGGCGCGTTCGACGTTCTGCTCGTTGACGACCATCGTCTGCGTCATCTCGGTCGCCACGCGGTCGGGCACGCCGACCTCGTTCAGCGACAGCGTCGGGTCCGGACTGATGACGGTCCGCGCGGAGAAGTTCACGCGCTTCCCGGACAGCGACCCGCGGAACCGCCCCTCCTTGCCTTTGAGGCGCTGGCTGAGCGTCTTCAGCGGGCGGCCCGAACGGTGGCGGGCGGGCGGCGTCCCCGAAATCTCGTTGTCCATGAACGTCGTGACGTGGTACTGCAGCAGCTCCCAGAGGTCCTCGATGATGAGCTGGGGCGCACCCGCCTCGCGGTTCTCCATGAACCGCTGATTGATGCGGATGATGTCCACCAGCTTGTGCGTGAGGTCGTCCTCACTGCGCTGGCCGTTGTCGAGCGTAATCGACGGTCGCGCGGTCACCGGCGGCACCGGGAGGACGGTCAGAATCATCCACTCGGGCCGGCTCTTCTCGGGGTCGATGCCGAGCACAGCGAGGTCCTCGCCGGGAATGTCCTCGAACCAGTCGCGGATGTCCGAGGGCATCAGCTTGTTCATGTCCTCGGTGGTGAGGTCCGCGCCGATGGCGGCCTCGATGGCTTCGCGGTCCTCGCGCCGCGGCCGGAACTCCCCGGAGAGGATGTCGTTGATGCGGCTGATCTCGATGTCCGTCTGCTCGGCGAGCTCCTGCGGGCTGATGCCCGAGTCGTCCTCGTCGGGGTCGGGCTGCATCGCGGCCGCGATGCGCTCGCTGTAGTCGCTGGCGAGCACTTGCTGGACTTCGTAGTACGTCGTCGGCTTCTCGTGTTTGACGTCGTACTGGACTTCCCCGCAGTGCGGGCAGTGGTCTTTCTTGCGGGCCTCCCGGATGGCGGCCTTCGTGACGTCGGAGACGTCCTCGCGGAGGCTGCGCGTGCGGTCGAGGTCTTCGCGGTACTCCTCTTTCTCCTCCTCGGTGAGCAGGAGACGCGCGCAGTCCCGGCACGTCCCGCGCAGCAGTCGGCGGATGAGCTTCGCGAACCCGACGTGGATGACGGGCGCGGCGAGCTCGATGTGGCCGAAGTGGCCGTTACAGCTTCCGGAGCGCTGGCCGCACGTCTTGCACTCCAGCCCGGGGTCGATGACGCCCAGGCGCGGGTCCATCAGGCCCATGTCGATGGGGAAGCCGTCGTCGTCGTACGTGTCCGCGGTGATGACCTTCGTCGCGGACATGTCGCGGTACTCCTCCGGGTCCATCAGCCCGAAGCTGATTTCCCCGATTTCCATAGGTGATTGTCCTGTGCTCATACTGCGTCCTCCAGTTCGAGTCGCGGCGCGATGCCGAGTGCTTTCATCTCGTCGAGCAGGAGCTTGAACGCGTAACTCATCTCGAGGCTGTGCACGTCCGTCTCCTCCTCACAGTTCGGACAGTAGACGCGGCGCTGCTCGTAGTTCTCCACGGCGGTCATGCCGCAGTTGCCACAGACGTGAATCTCCTCGCGGTCCGAGGAGTCCAGCAGGCGCTCTTTGAGCACCATCGCGGCGCCGTGGCCGATGACGGTGTCGCGCTCCATCTCCCCGACGCGGAGGCCGCCCTCGCGGGCGCGCCCCTCCGTCGGCTGCCGCGTGAGGACCTGAACCGGCCCCTTCGAGCGGGCGTGGAGCTTGTTCGACACCATGTGGTAGAGCTTGTGGTAGAAAATCGTGCCGACGAAAATCTCGGCCTCGATTTTCTCCCCCGAAACGCCGGAGTACAGCACTTCCTTGCCGGAGGACTTGAAGCCGCGTTCCTCCAGCGTCGAGCGCAGTTCGTCCTCGTCCTCGCCGGTGAACGCGGTCCCGTCGACGGAGCGCCCGTCGAGGGAGCCGGCTTTCCCGCCGAGCATCTCCAGCACGTGGCCGACCGTCATCCGAGACGGCAGCGCGTGCGGGTTCAGCACGAGGTCGGGCACGACGCCTTCCTGCGTGAACGGCATGTCCTCGTGGGGTGCGAGGTGGCCGACGACGCCCTTCTGGCCGTGGCGGGACGCGAACTTGTCCCCGAGTTCGGGGATGCGTTCGTCACGCACGGAGACTTTCGCGAGCTTCGAGCCGTCCTCGCCCTCCATGAGGGTGACCGTGTCCACGACGCCGTCCTCGCCCGAGCGCATCGTCACGCTCGTCTCGCGGCGCTTCTGCGGGCTGAGCCCGCCCATGTCCTCGGGTTCTTCGAGGAACCGTGGCGGGCTCGTCTTCCCCAACAGCACCGAGGAGTCGTCGACCTGGGTCTCGGGGTTGACGAGGCCGTCGTCGTCGAGGTGCGTGTACGCGTCCTCGCCGCGGCCGCCGCGCACGTCGTCGGAGGGAATCTCGAAGCGGTCCTCCTGGCCGCCGGGGTAGCGGCGCTCCTCGCCTTCGTACGTGCGGAAGAAGTGCGCGCGCGAGAGCGCGCGGTCCACGGAGCCCTGGTTCATGACGAGGGCGTCCTCGATGTTGAAGCCCTCGTAGGACCTGACGGCGACGACGTCGTTCTGACCGGCCGGCCGGTCGTCGTAGCCAATCTGTTCGGTGGTCTGGGTGTTCACCATCGCCTTCTGCGGGTAGTGCAGGAGGTGCTGGCGGGTGTCCGGCCGGATGCGGTAGTTCGCCGCCGGCAGGCCCAGACTCTGTTTCATCATCCCCGCGCCCATCGTAATCCGCGGGCTCGCGTTGTGCTCGGGGTACGGAATCATCCCGGCGCCGATGCCGAAGATGAGCTGCGGGTCGATTTCGAGGTGGGTGTGGTTGTCGGTGAGCTCGTCCTGGTCGACGCCGACGAGGATGTCCTCCTCTTCCTCGGCGTCGATGAACTCCACTTTCCCCGCGCGAACGAGGTCCTCGAAGTCGATGTCCTCGTTCTCGATGGCGTCCATCTCCTCGTCGGTGACGAGCGGCTCGCCGTCCTCAACGACGAGCAGCGGGCGCCGGGCGCGCCCCGCGTCCGCGTTCACGATGACTTCGTTCGTCCGGTCTTTCACGGAGACGTTCACCATCTCGGAGACCTCTCCCCGGCGACGCGCCTCCCGAATCTGTGCTGCCAGCTCCTCGGGGTCCTCGTGGGTCCCGACGAGACTGCCGTTGACGTAGACTTTCGCTTCTCGTTCCGTACTCATGTTAGTCGTCCGCAGGTGTCGCTTCCGTACTGATTCCGGGGATGCCCTCGACGCCCATCGACGAGAGTTCGCGTTTCAACTCGCGCTCGTCCTCGACCGTCTGGGAGAGCTCCATCGCCTGCGCGAAGTTCTTCACCAGGCCACAGTTCGGTCCCTCGGGGGTCTCGGAGGGACAGATGCGCCCCCACTGGGTGGCGTGCAGGTCACGCGCTTCGAAGTGCGGCTGCGAGCGGCTCAGCGGGCTGCGCAGTCGGCGCAGGTGGCTGAGCACGCCCATGAAGTCGGTTCGGTCGACGAGCTGGCTGACGCCGGAGCGCCCGCCCACCCAGTTCCCGGTCGCAATCGGGTGTTCGAGGCGCTCGGTCAGCACGTCGGAGCGAACCACCGTGTTCACGGTGAGTTCGCGGTTGCGCATGTTCGCGCGTTCGAGCTGGTACTTCACGTCGCGCGCCAGCTTGTTCAGCGCCGTCCGGAACAGGTCTTTCATCAGGTCGCCGGAGACCTTCAGACGCTTGTTCGCGTAGTGGTCCTTGTCGTCGGATTCGCGGCGGTCGAGCGCGAGCTCGAAACACGCCTCGGCCATCCGACAGAGGTAGTAGGACTTGTTGATGCGCGTCTCCTCGTCCTCGATGCCCTCCTCGTGGAGGTGCGGGAGGAGGTAGCGGTCGATGACGTAGTTCGCGCGCTTCAGCTGGTAGTTCTTCCCCTGGCCGGAGGCGACGCGCTGCCCGAGCTCCTCGATGGCCTCCTCCTGGGTCTGGACGTCCGCCTCCTCCAGGTTCTCCAGCATGAACTTCACAATCTCGGGGTCCTCGCTGACGCGGTGGACGATTTCCTCGTCGGATTCGAGGCCGAGCGCCCGCACCAGCGTCACGAAGTTGATCGAGCCCGAGACGGAGGGGAACGACACTTCCAGCAGCCCCTCGCGGTTGCGCTCGACGAGCACCAGCGCGCGGTAGCCCCGGCGCTGGCTGAACGTCTTCGCGACCTGAATCTCGTCGCCGTACTTCGAGTCGTACTCGGCGAGAATCTTGTTCGGCGCGAGGTCCTCGCTGGTCATCAGCACGCGCTCGCTGCCGTTCACGATGAAGTAGCCGCCGGGGTCGGCGGGGTCCTCGCCGATTTCGATGAGTTCCTCCTCGGAGAAGCCCGCGATGTTGCACTTGTCGGAGCCGACCATAATCGGCATCCGGCCGACTTTCGTCTCCGTCGTGTCCAGCACGCGCTCTTCTTCCTCTTCGCCGCCGCGCACGATGCTCATCTCCATGAACACCGGCGCGGAGTACGTGATGTTGCGCAGTCGCGCTTCCTGTGGGTACAGCAGCTCCTCGGAGCCGTCCGCTTCCCGCACGCGCGGGGTCGTGATGCGGACGTCGCCGAGTTCGACCCACACCGGCTCCTCGTCTTCTTTGTCACCGATGTCCGTCTCGATGCGCTCCTTCTCGGTGACGACGTCCTGCATGCCGCGCTTCAGGAACGAGTTGAACGACCTGAAGTGGTGTTCCGCGAGTCGTTCTTTCGAGAAATACGCCCTCGACAGTTCACGTCGGTCTTCGATTTGCATTTATTCGATCACCAGTCGGTACACGATGGCTTTGTCCGTGGTCCGCGAGTCCCGCACGATTTTGACGACGTCGCCGACCTCCGCGTCGTCCGGCAGGGCAGGGTCCTTCCGTTTAATCTTCGGCAGGTCCGTCCGGTCGATGTCGTAGTCCACGAGCACGTCCTCGAGTTCGTCTTCGTCGAGAACTGTGTGCTCGGGGACGAGTTCGTGTTGGCTTACGTCTACCATGGGTGTGCCTGGATGGGGGGAGAACTACCTCTCACGAGATACTACAGGCCAATTCACCCGCAGCGCACTTAGGTCTTGTCAACTACGATTCCGGTCGGGTTCCGCGCCACCACGACGCACACGGCCCACCGTTTGGAAAGCCTTAAGAATACAAGCCGGCTACGAATGAGTGCAGCAAGCCCGGATGGTGTAGTGGCCCATCATACAACCCTGTCACGGTTGTGACGCGGGTTCAAATCCCGCTCCGGGCGCTTTCCTTTCGACGCTACGTTCGATAGTGGTTGCTCTGAGTTCCTTGGTGCCTCGTCAGAACTAGATACGTGTCCTCGAAAGCCCCGACGGGCTCGCGGTCGCTCGCGGACATATCTGTTCGCTGCGCTCCCAGATAGTGGTCCGCGAGACGACTAAACTGGCCGCGAGCCCGTCGCCCCTTTCAGTCCACCCGGCCGCTATCGGTTGGCCGGCTGGCTGGTAGCTTTGGCTGTCGACGATACCGTGTGGGGCAGGAATTAGTTCTCGGAACGCTCGGAATCTCGCGGAGCGCTCTCCGGAACAACGCAGAGTAGCGCGAACGTCACGGCGGCGAGTGCGACGTTTCGTCATCCACTCGTTGCGGTGTACTCGTGGAGTGCACGGACGGCAGCATCGACGATTTCGTCGGAGAGTTCGCCTTGTTGGTCGTCGAAGTCGCGGTGTTTCATCGTGGCGACGTACCACGGTGAGACGTAGGCGGATTTCTGTGACCCGCCGCGAACCCACGCGTCGTCCGGAATCGAAACGCCCTGCGGGTGCTTCTGGGTCGGCAGCGCTACACAGATACACTCGTTTCGCGCGAACGGATGCGAGTCGTCGCTGACGACGAGCCACGGCCGATACGACGGGGCGGACTTGTGTGGCGCAGGACCCCACCAGACGTCACCCTTCTCGACCGGCATCTACTCGCGCTCGCTGCCGTCGTCGACGCCCGGCCCCCACTCGTCGGGGTCTTCGGCACCGAGCCGTTCGGTCGCTGCTCGCGCCGTCGCCATCGAACTGAGCGTCACGTCGAGGTCCTCGACGTCACCGATCGCCCAGTAGTCGCCGCGATGGCGAACGAGGCCGCGGTCTTCCAGTCGGGAGAGGACGACGCCGACGCTGCCGCGCGCGACGGTCGTTCCCTCGTGGATTTCGCTCGGCGTGTACGCCTGGTCCGGCGACGCGGCGAGGAACGCGAGCACCTCCTCGGCGTTCGTTCGACCGCCCGCTCGGAGGTCGGCTTCGTCGCCCTCCTCGAAGGACTGGATGTCGATTGGCACACGTAACAGTATGTAATTCGGTGTAATAGGTGTAACGGCAACCGCGATTGGGCAGCTCGTTACAAATCCCGACAGCTATCGAGCCAGCAATCTGGAGGCGCTACTCCGCGAAGCGCCGCGTAATCTCGTACTCGTTGCCGGTCGCGATGTACGCGACGTCCTCGACGACGCCGCCGAGCTCCGGGACGATGCGCAATAGTGCGAACGTCAACACGACGAGCGCGACGACCGACGCGGACTGAGCGAGCATGCGGTCGGCGAACAGGTACGACACCATGTTCCCGTCGTTCGTCGGGAAAATCGCGAACGCGAGCGTCCTGTAGACGCCGCCGCGGAACCACTGCTCGCCGTGCGCGATGGCGATGAACACGACGCGAATCACGTTCAGCCCGTAGATGACCGGGAGCGCGAGCGCGAGCGCCTGCATGCGGCGCTTCAGCGGAGCTTTCACGGCGAGTGCGAGCCCGCCGACGATGGACATGCTGCCGATGCCCGTGCACGCCATCAGAACCGTCGTCGTGTAGCGGTGGCCGGGCTCGCCGGTGACCGATTCACCGGTGAACACGAACTTCGCCATGTAGCCGTGGTCGCCCGCCACGACGGGCGGGTAGTAGCCGAACTGCGCCATCAGCCATTCGGCCTGCTGGGCGACCGTCTCGATGGCGAACTGGCGCGTCACCTCGATGGTCTGGAACGGCAGGAACAACAGCCCCATGATGGCTATCGAGCGCGTCAGCGTCTCCAGTTGGCGCTTCCCGCTCCCGACGAGGTACGCGGTGTACAGACACGCGGGCACGGCGACCGCGCTCAGCGCGCCCTCGATGACGCTCAAGTGCTCGAAGAAGTAGTACGGCGCGAGCAGCCCCCAGAACGCCGCGAACAGCGTCCACGCCGCGACCGCCGCGTACCGGCTGTACTGGCGGTAGTCGGCCTGGAGGATTGCGCTCGTCCCGAACGCCGCGATGACGACCCACGCGAGCGTGTCGGTCAGCGCGGATACCATTACCAGACGGGACGGGAGTCGCGAGTATAGGCGTGTTGGTGTCGGTCGGTCTCACTCGCCGTCGCCGACTAGTCGTACGTGGTCGACCCCAACTGTCTCGTACACGGTCTCACTGGATAGCAGCCGCTCGTCGCGCGTCGCTGCGAGCCCTGCGTGGAGCGCATCGAATGGCGTCAGCTCTTCGTCCTCGATGAACGTCGCTGCCGCGAGGATGGCGTCTTCGTGGGTTCGAGGAACGACCGGAACGAGTTCGAGGAGGTTCGTGACGGCCCGCGGAATGTCGATCTCGTACGATCCCTGCTCTCGGTCGTAGAACAACACGAGCAGCTCGGCGTACGCCAGAATTGACGTGTGTGGATCGTACTCGTCGAGGGCTTGCACGGCAGCGTCCTGTAGCCAATCGTCGTCCTTCGCGAGCGCGACGAGCGTGTCTGTTTCGACGTACACGGCTCAGTTCTCGTCGCGTTCTTCGACGCTGTCGCGGGCTGACTCCGCGATGGATTCCCGCGTTTGCGCTTTCAATTCGTCGACGCTCTCGTTCTCGAGGGCGTCGCCGACTGCATTCTGTACCCCTTCGAGGGGGTCTTCGTCGACCGGGAACAGCGCGACGTGACTCGGGAGTTCGACGACGCGATACGTCTCCCCGAACCGCTCGCGCACGTCCTTCGGGAGATACAGCCGCCCGCGTTCGTCTGTCGACTTCGACATCCTTAGCTATGCTTGTACGGGAAGCACGAAAAATCTTCCCACAAATCGGGATAGTAGCACGCTCAGAGCGCGGGCGTGCGTCTCCAAGGGGTACGCGGACGTCGCGGTGGACCGGACGAGGCCCGCGAATGCCTCGGTGATTTCCGCGTGCTGGTCGACTGGGATAAGGACAACGAGGTGCTGTACGCCATCGACGCGTTCGAGCGGAAAAACGAGTACCGCGAACTCGGGAACTATCGCGAGGTATGGGGCTCGTGGCGAGACGCTGAGTAGCGCCACGGACGTTCCAGCGACCGTGTCGTTGCTCCGTTTCGAACGCTACGCTGCGTTCGTCGGAACGTCTGCCGCCCCGAATTCGTCTTCGACGTCGACGGCGTTCGTCTCGCCGACGTCGACGGGCTCGAAGTCGTCGAAGACGCCTTCCCGTTGCTGGACGACTTCGATAGAGAGGTTGCCGTCGCCGTCGGTCGTCCAGCGGAGCTTGTCCCCGGGTTCGATGTCCAGCCGTCGTCGGAGCGCCGCCGGAATCGTGACCATTCCCCGGTCACTGACCTTCGTCTCCTCGGTGGTCTCTTCGGCTGCCATACGTGTCTCTACTGGTTCCCCGGGCATACATGTTGCCCCACATGTCCCCCGTCGCTTCGAGTTGTCGCTCGTTGGCTACCCGCGCTCACGTTGGACAGCGCTGCCGCTGTCGGAGTGTAGCGCGCGAAAGAAAGTATGGTAGGGGTACCGCGTAGGATGACCGCTTACGGGCGGTCAGTCGTGCTTCGTTAGGTCTGGCGGAGGGCCAGCAGGGCAGC
>CAXREU010000134.1:0-4010 GCA_964229715.1 Halobacterium sp. | reverse complement strand
CGTCGTAGTCGCTCACGACGACGAATACGCGACGAACGCGAAAAAGCGTGGCGTTCCGTTAGGCTTCGGCTTCCTCGGCGTCCGCGTCGCCCTCCTCCTCGCTTTCGCCGTAGAGGGACTCGACGGACTCTTCGCCGCGCTCCGCGATGGAGACGTTGAGCTGCGCGACTTCCTCGGAGACTTCCTTCCCGCGGACGGTGACGCGCTTGCGCTCGCCGTCGTCCTCGGGGTTGAAGCCGGGACCGCCGGTGAGCAGCACGTCCTGCAGCGCGGCGCCGTCGACGTCGCTGCGCATCGGTCGGCCGGCGGCGTCACTGCCGCCCGTGATTTCGACCGTGTAGCCGTCGAGGCCGACGGCTTCGCCGTCGACTTCGTCGCCGATTTCGAGGCCGAGGAACCGGTTCGCGTCCTGTCCGTCTACCTCCTGCTGGTAGCTTCGCCCCGACTCGGGGTCGGCGACGACAACTTGGAACGTAGCCATGCGTGAAACCAGTCGGGCGCAGTTCAAAAACCCGTCGAAGCCGCTCCCGCCGGCAGGACGCTCCTCGCGGGGGAATTGTGGGAGTTGGGGCGTGGCCGGCACCCGAGCGTTGAAGGCGCGGCCCGCACAACGACGCGGTGACCGACATGGACCGCGAACTTCTCATGGACCGCCTCGACGCCGAGTTCGGCGGGACGCCCGCCGAGCGCCGGGTGGTCGCGCGGATGGCCGGCGACCTCGCCGACGCCGAGGCGATAGACGCCGACCTCGACTTCCAGCTGACGCCGGAGGCCGTCATCGACCACCTCGGAGACGCGCCGGGCGGGTCGCCGGCCGAGCGCTGGAACTGGTGGATGGGTGCGCTCGAAGCGTCCCACGGCGGCTACCGGCGGTTCCGCGTGACCGCGTGGCAGCAGGACTCCTAAACGGAACGCCGGTCGAGCGCGGCGACCGCGGCAGTCACGGGCACCAGAATCCACGCCGCGAGCGCCGCCAACAGCACGCCTTGACTCAGTCCCGCGCCGGTGAGGACGCCGGCGATGCCGCCCGCCGTCGTGGAGACGGTGCGGAGCACGAGCACGCGAAAGAGGTCCGCGGGGTTCGCGAGCACCGCCACGGAGACCGCCCACTGCGGGAGGTCGAAGGTGGCGACAGCGCCGAGCGCGACGAGGTCGTGGACGAGCACGAACCACACCCACGCCGCTAACGCGGTGCCCAGCGCCCGCGTCTTCTCGCTGGCGAGCGCGGACGCGAGCACGCCGACGCCGAGGACCGCCAGCGCCTCGGCGACGGCCGTCAGCGCCACCCACGCGTACGCGCCGACGACGCCCACGCCGGCGTACCGGACGAGGAGCGCGCCGCCGACCGCGAAGCCGAGCAGCATGCCGCCGCCGACCGCGGCCGCGCGGCCCGCGTACTTCCCGACGGCCACCGAGACGTTCGACAGCGGGAGTGCGAGCAGCATCTCGAGGCTGCCGGACTCGTCGGCGCCGACGATGGCGTCGTACCCCGCGGCGAGCGCGACCAGCGGGACGACGTAGACGCCGACCTGCGCGAAGCTCGCGAGCACGGCGCCGACGCGCGCCGGGCCGACCTCCGAGCCGCCGAGGCCGCCCCGCGCGACCGAGAACAGCGCGACCACGACCGCGGCCCCGACTGCCCAGCGCCGACGGACCGCGAGGCGGTACTCGCGGGCGGCGACCTCGACCGTGCCGCGAACGGAGTCGCGGATGCCAGCACGCTCTGCGAGGCCAGTCGGCGTTGCGCCGTCGGCCGCGAGCTCCGGGGGTTCGTCGACGACCGCGGCCGCGCCGCCGTCGGTCGCGGGCTGCTCGTCCACGGCGTCGGTGCTGTCTGCCGTCCCGGCCGCTCACCCCCGGTTTCGACTGCAACGTCGCCGCCGGCCGCGACCTCCTTGCGGAACACCGCGTCGAGACCGGGCTCGGTGACTTCGACGGATTCGACGTCGGCGGCTTCGCGGAGCGCGTCGAGCGCGTCGAAGACGCCGTCGCGCTCGCAGGTCAGGCCGAGCCGGGCGCCGTTGGATTCCGCACTCGTGACTGCGGCGTGGTCGAGCAAGTCGGCGGCGGCCGAGCCGGGGTCGCTCGCGACGGTGGCGTCCACGGAGACGGTGTCCGCGGCGGCTCGCCGGAGGTCCTCGACGCTACCCGAGACGGAGACGTCGCCGTCTTCGAGGACGGCGACGCGGTCGCAGAGCCGCTCGATTTCCGGGAGAACGTGGGAGGTGACGAGCACCGTCACGTCCGTCTCGGCGGCGAGCGCGTCCACGATGGCGTGGAAGTCCGCGACGCCCGCGGGGTCGAGGCCGGCGGTCGGCTCGTCGAGCAGGAGGACGTCCGGGTCGCCGACGAGCGCGGTCGCGAGCCCGAGCCGGCGGTTCATGCCGTTCGAGTAGCCCCCGACGCGGCGGTCCGCAGCGTCTCCGAGGCCGACCGTTCGGAGCACGCGCCCGACGCGGCGGTCCCGCGCATCCGAGGGGACGCCGCGCACGCGAGCGTGGAACGAGAGCACTTCGCGGCCCGTCAGCGACGGCGGGAAGCCGGCGTGTTCGGGGAGGTAGCCGACGCGCTCGCGGAGCGCGGTGCCCGCCGACGGCGCGAGACCCGCGACCGTGACGCTGCCCGCGTCCGGCGTCTCGTGGCCGACGAGGAGTTTGAACAGCGTGGTCTTGCCGGCGCCGTTGCGGCCGACGAGCCCGAGCGTCTCCCCGCGGTCGACGGACAGGTCGGCGCCGTCGAGCGCGGTGACTGTGCCGTAGGACTTCTGCACGTCGCGGATGTCGATGGTTGGGTCAGGCATAGTATCGCCTCCAGTCGTCGTGTGCGGGAGTCGCGAGCGGGTGGTGGTCGACGACGCCGGGCGCGTCCACGAGCGGCACCGAGCGGCCCGCCAGTCGGACCGCGTCGAACGCCGGGCTGGACGCGAACACGCGAGTCTCGGGGTGCTCGCGTGCGAGGTTCTCGACCGTCCCGTCGGGCTGGAACCGGACTTCGCTGACGCCGTCGTGGTCGACGTCGACGGGGCTGGCGTCGCTCCAGTAGTTGCCGCGGTCGCTGGCGTTCCACGCGACCTGCTGGCCGACCACGGCGTACATCGCGTCCGCGTTGTCGACGAACGAGTTCCCGGCCGCGCGGACGTCGACGCTGCCGGCGGTGAGGTGGACGCCGACGTCGTTGGCGAGCACGAGGTTGTCCCGGAACGTGTCGTCCAGCGAGTTGTAGACGAAGATGCCGTTGTCGTTGCCGACGAGGTCGTTGCCGGCGATGGTGGAGTGGTCGACCTCCTTGACGAGCACGCCGTGGCCGCTCGTGCCGGTGTTGTTGACGGCGACGTTGTCGACGATTTCGAGGTCGTCCGAGACCATCAGCGCGTAGCCGACGTCGTTGTCGAAGGCGGTGTTGTTCGCGAGCCGGTTCCGGTCGGAGTACATGTAGTGGACGCCGTAGCGCAGGTCCCACAGCGTGTTGTTCGACGCGACCACGCCCGAACTCCACGAGAAGTAAACGCCGTCGCGGACGTCCGTGATGCGGTTGTTCGCAACTTCGGCGTCGTCGGCGCGCCACAGTTGGATGCCGTTCCCGCGGTCGGAGCGCCGCTCGACGCTCGTGCGGCCGACGATGGTGGTGTTGGCGACGCGGGCGTCGGGTACGCCGTTCACCCAGACGCCGAACGTAGTGTTCGTGACGCGCGCGTCCGCGACGGTCGCGCCGGGCGCGGCCACCCAGACGGCGGCGTCGTTGTCCTCGGTGCTGTAGCCGGCGTTGCGCACCCAGACGTCCCGAACCGTCACGCCGCTGGCGTTGACGGTGACGACGTCGCCCTCGGCCTCGCCCGAGACGACGGACTGCGAGGGCGACTCCCCGGCGATGGTGACGTTCGGCGTGCCGACGCTGACGGGCCCAGCGACGTGGCCGTGGACCGCGACAGTATCACCAGATTCCGCGGCGTCGACGGCCGCGGCGAGGGAGTCGTAGCGTTCGTCGCCGATGGCCGCGTAGCCGTCGCCGCG
>CAXREU010000133.1:0-11888 GCA_964229715.1 Halobacterium sp. | reverse complement strand
TGTGACCGCCGACCCCGGGGCCGTCCACGACGACCCCCGCGCCCTCGACGACACCGTCGCGCGCGCGGGCGGCGTCGACGGCCGCGGCCTCGTCGCGGAGCGCACGCTCGCGCAGTTCGTGAGCTACTTCCTGAACAGCGCCGACGAAGCGCGCGCGTACCTGTTCCGGGAACTGCGCGCCGACACCGACGCGGACACAGAGACCGCAATCTCCCTGCTCGTGGACGTAACAGCGGACGAATCAGACGTCGAACGCGCGAGAGACGCCGCCCGCGAGGTCGTGAACGTCGCCTACGAGGAGTACGTCGAAGCGCTCGAATCGATGGGCGTGAACGCCAAGTCCGTCTGCTAACGTACCTTTTGCCGCCTCGGGTGCGCTCGCTACGCTCGCCCACCGCGTGGCGGCAAAGCCGCCACGGTTTCGGTTGTCGGTGAAGCCGGCAACCCACTCGGCGCAAAAATCTACGCCGGGAGAGCAAATCTCTCCCGAGCCCTTCCGCGCTCCGCTCGGAAGGACGCTAAAAAGACCCGTCTCCGTGGGGCTCCGCCCCACTCCGACGGTGAATCGTCGGTGGGAACCGCACGGCGACTCACTCGCCGTTGGAAATCGTGGTGTGCGCGCCGATGAGCGCGCCCGCGAAGTCGATGTTCTCGAGGTGGGTCTGCTCGTCGATGATGGAGTCGCGGACGTCGCAGTCGTGCAGGGTCGCCTCCGGGAAGATGACGGAGTTGTCGACGCTGGAGTTGCGGAGTTCGGCGTCGGGCATCACGTGGACGTTCTCGCCGATGGTGGTGTTCTCGACGGTGGCGTCGTCGCTGACGAGGTTGTCGCCGTCGAGCTTCCAGCGCACCGCGTCGAGGTACGACTCCGGCGTGCCGATGTCGAACCACGCGCCCTCGAAGGTGAACGCGTGGACGGACTGGCGGGCCTGCAGCCACTGGAGGAACCAGCCGGGCTCGTCTGGGTTCTCGCCCTCTTCGAGGTACGTCTGGAGGTCGGGCAGCGTCTCCCGGGGGAACGCGTAGCACGCGATGGAGACGAGCGTGCTCTTGGGGTGTTCGGGCTTCTCCTGGAAGTCCACGACCTCGTCGCCGTCGAGGTCCACGAGCCCATAGGACTTCGCGCGTTCGAGGCTGCCGACGTCGTAGGCGGCCAGCGCGGGCGTCCCCTTCGCCTCGAAGAAGTCCACGAATTCGGCGATGTCGAAGCTGATGAGGTTGTCCCCGGCGACCACGACGAGGTCGTCGTCGACGTTCTCGCGGTCGACGAGCTGGGCGAGCGCGCCGACGACGCCGAACTTCTCGTCCTCCTCGGACGTGTCTTCGACGGTGAGCGTCGGCTTCTGGAAGTCGCTGTCCGCGAGGTACTCGCGGAAGTCCTCCGCGAAGCGCTCGTTCGTGGAGACGAACACCTCCTCGACGCGGTCGTCGGCTTCGAGGTCCGCGAAAATCTCGTCGATGACTGTCGAGTCGCCGACCGGGAGGAACATCTTCGGCCGATGTTTCGTGATTGGCCACAACCGGGTCGCGTACCCGCCGGCGAGGACGACGGCTTTCATACCCTGACCGTGCCGTGCGTCCGATAAGTCCTTTTTCATCCAGCCGCCCACTTCGGGTATGGACGACCAGACCACCCGCGAACGCATCCTCGACGCGCTCCGCGAGCGCCCGGACACGCCCAGCGGCCTCGCCGAGGAGTTCGGGGTCTCGCGCGGCACGGTGCTGACCCACGTCCGCCACCTCTCGAAGACGCTGGAGGGGACCGACGAGGAACTGCTCGTGAAGCCGCCGGAGTGCCGGGACTGCGGGTTCGACGACTTCGACGACCCCGTGAACGTGCCGTCGCGGTGCCCCGAGTGCAAAAGCGAGAGCATCGAGGAGCCCGCGTTCGTCGTCGAGGCAGTCTAGAAGCCGAGGCGCGCGCCCGGCGACGTTGAGAGGTCCGCGGGGTCGCCGTCCTCGACGCCCGCCCGCACGAACTCGTAGTCGTCGTCTGCGAGGAAAACGTCGCCGTCGCGGGTTTCGACCGCGACAGGGTCGAGTTGCGCGCCCTCGCAGGGACCGTGCGTGCAGAGCCCGGAGTCCTTCTCGAAGGTCGCGGCGTGCTTGCGGCAGACCACGTCGCCGTTGCGCACGGGCGTGCCGTCGCCCGTGTCGAGTTTCACATCCGTCCAGTGCATACAGTAGTTCAGAAACGACGTGACGGTGCCGTCCGAGAGTTTCAGCAGGATGGCCTCGCGCTCGTCGCCGCCGTCGGCGAGCGTGTACAGCAGCGTTCCGTCATCCGGCACCTCATAGACCGCAGCGATGAACTCGTCTCCCATATACTCCGAGTATCGGCCCAGTTGGTTTTAGGATACCGGAAGCAGCCAACGTTCCCCGAGCATCCGCGAGCGCCGTGAGGCGCAAGCGGTTCACTCGCGGCGAAGCCGCGAGGCCGACGACTGAACGGAGCGCCGTAGGCGCGAAGTGAAGGAGGAGTGCTTTTTCCGCAAGTTTTTGCCGAGTGAGGCGCGCGAAGCGCGCCTCACGCAGCGCAAAAAGTGCGCTAATAGTGCCTTCGCTCGATTTCCTCGGCGAACGCGCGGGCGAGGCGCGCGCCGACCTTGCACGTGGTGTAGGTGGTGTCGTCGTAGGTGGCGACGGGCCGGACTTCCCACGTGGTGTTCGTGAGGAACAGTTCGTCGGCCGCGCGTAAGTCGCGGGGCGTGTAGTGGTCTTCCTCGACGGGGATACCGAGGTCGTCCGCGAGTTCGATGACCGCCCAGCGCGTGATACCGGGGAGGACCGGGAGGTCGAGACTGGGCGTGTGGAGAGTGCCGTCGTCGACGAAGAAGACGTTGCTCGTGGCGCCCTCCGTGACGCGGCCGTCGGCGTCGAGGAGGATGGCTTCGTCGGCGCCGTCGACGTCGATGCGAGCGAGAATCCCGTTGAGGTCGTTGTGGGTCTTCGCGCCCGAAGGGAGCGCGTCGTCGGGGACGCGTTCGACTGCGGCGGTCCCAGCAGTCGCGGGGGCGTTCCAGACGCGTTCACCGTCGACGCCACCGCGCGGGAGTTCCTCGGCGACGACGACGACCGTCGGGTCGGTGTCCTCGGCGGGCGCGAGCTTTCCGGGTTGAACGCCCCGGGAGACGGTGAGGCGGACGTAGGCGTCCGCGAGGTCGTTGGCAGCGAGCGTGGCGTGGACGCGGCCGCGGAGGTCGCGGTCCGCGAGTCCGTGGTCGATGCCGAGCGCGTCGCAGGTCGCCTGGAGGCGGCTGGCGTGGGCGTCCCACGCGAACACCTGGCCGCCGTACGCGCGCAGCGTCTCGAAGGCGGCGTCGCCGTACTGGAACCCGCGGTCGCGGACGCTCACGGTGGCGTCCTCGGCGGCCACGACCTCGCCGTCTACGTGGTAGTACACGTCTCCAGAAAGGCGCGAATCAGTTGCTCGCCGGTCGGCGTGAGGATGCTCTCGGGGTGGAACTGGACGCCTGCGTGGGGCCGGTCGCTGTGGCGGACCGCCATCACCACGTCGTCGTGCTCGTCGACGGTCCACGCGGTCGGCACGAGGTCGTCGGGGAGCCCGGATTCGGGCACGGACAGCGAGTGGTAGCGACCGGTTTCGACGCGCTCCGGGAGCCCCGCGAAGATGCCGCGGCCGTCGTGGCGGACCACCGAGGACTTCCCATGGACGACCGAGGGCGCGTGCTCGACCGGCGCGCCGTTCGCCGCGCAGAGCGCCTGGTGGCCGAGGCAGACGCCCAGCGTCGGGTAGTCGAGGTCGCGGAAGACGGGCACCGAGACGCCGGCGTCGTTGGGCGTGCCCGGGCCGGGTGAGACGACGATGCCGTCCGGGTCGAGGTCGCGGACGCCGTCGACATCGACGTCGTCGTTACGGCGGACGACCACGCTGTCGGCGTGCTCGCCGACGTACTGGACGAGGTTGTACGCGAACGAGTCGTAGTTGTCCACAACGAGGACGGTCACTGGTCGCCCCCCTCCTCGCGGAGCGCGAACGCGTCGCCGCTGCGGTCGAGCGCGTCGTCGATGGCGGCTACGAGCGCGCGAGCCTTGTCGAGGGTCTCGTCGTACTCGGCGCTCGGGTCCGAGTCGTGGACGACGCCGGCGCCGACGCGCAGGTGGTACTCGTCGCGGGCCCGGACGAGCGTCCGGATGACGATGTTGAGCGTGGCGTCGCCGTCGAACCCGACGGCCGCCATGCTCCCGGTGTAGGGGCCACGGCGAGTGGCTTCCACCTCGTCGAGTAACTCCATCGTCCGGGGCTTGGGCGCGCCGGTGATAGTACCACCGGGAAAGACAGCGGCGATGGCGTCGGCGAGCGTGCACTCCTCGCGGAGTCGCGCTCGGACCTCGCTGACGAGGTGCATCACTTCGCTGTACTTGTCGACGCGGCGGTACTCGCCGACCTCGACGCTGCCGTACTCGGCGACCTTCCCGAGATCGTTGCGTTCGAGGTCCACGAGCATGGCGTGCTCGGCGCGCTCCTTCTCGTCCCGCCGGAGGTCGGCTTCGAGGGCGGCGTCCGCGTCGGCGGTCTCGCCACGAGGCCGGGTGCCCGCGATGGGTTCGGTGACGAGGTCGCGGCCGCGCTTCGCCAACAGGAGTTCGGGGCTGGCGGACACGAGGTCGACGCCCGGGAACTCCACGAGCCCGGAGTACGGCGCGGGGTTTGTGTCGCGCAGCGCCGCGTACACCGCGACGGGGTGGACGTTCGCCGGGGCTTCGAGGCGTTGGCTGACGTTCGCCTGGAACGTGTCGCCGTCCCGGACGTGCTCTTTGACGGTGCGGACGCGGTCCTCGTATGCGGCGCGGCCGCACGCGCTCTCGAACGCCCCGCGGTCGCCAGTCGGCGGCGTCCCGACCGTGGGGTCGCCATCGCGGACGCGAGCCGCCAGCGCCTGCACGCGCTCGACGCCGGCGTCGAAGGCGGCGTCCGCGTCGCCGTCGAGGGGGACGCTGGCGACGAAGCGCAGCGGGTCGCCTGGCGCGAAGGGGTCGCGCCACGCCGCGACCACCGGGTAGACACCGAACTGCAGGCGGGGGAGTTCGCGGTCATCAACGGCGCCGCTGGGGAGCGCTTCGAGGTCGCGGGCGACGTCGTAGGAGAGCCAGCCGAACAGCCCGCCCGGGTGGGGGACCTCGCAGTCGCCGCGCACGACCGGAGCGCCGACGCGGTCCGCGAGCACGTCGAGCGCACCGGGTTCGCCGGCGCCGACGGTCAACAGCTCGTCGGGCGCGACGCCGAAGTACCCCCAGCCGTCGCTTCCGCCCGTGGTCTCGTAGTAGAACGCGGGGTCGTCGCCGCGAGCGCGCCGATACGCGTCGAAGGGGTCGTCGACGGTGACGCGGGCTTCCACGACGGCGCGTGCGCCAGTCGGTGCGTCCGCTGCGGCGGCGCGAACGGCCGTGCGGTCGGTGACGACGGTCGCCAGCTCACCCATGCGTCTGCCGGCAGCGGGCACCGGAGGGCCCTCGCAGTACCCCAGTCACTCGTAGTCTTGGGCGGTGTCCACCCAGCGGCCGACGCGCTTCGCGGAGAGGTCGACGCGCTCGGCGAGTTCCTCGGAGTCGGCTGCGGCGAGGTCCGCGACGGACTCGATGCCCGCGTCTTCGAGGCGGTCGGCGTACGCCGGCCCGATGCCCTTCAAAACAGTGACTGGCTCGCCCTCGACCGATTCGGGCACTTCCTCCTCGCCCGTGCTGGCGGCCTCGGCGGGTTCGGCGGCGCGCGTCGGGTCGTCGGTGTGCTCCTCGTCGACCAGCGACTCCGTGGAAGCGGCCGCGTCAGTCTCAGTCGCGACCGGTTCATCGACGCCTTCCTCGGTTTCGGCTTCGTGCTCCGCGTCAGATTCCTTGACCGCTCGCTCGGATTCCGTCGACGGCTCGTGTTCGACGGTCACGTCGACGCCGCTCCCGGCGGAGCGGCTCTCTTCCTCCATGCCGAGCAGCGATTTGAGTGTCGAGAGCAGTCCCATTAGCTGGCTATATCCCCCGACTGCACTTAAAGCCGTGCCCGTCGGTCAGAGTTTCGCGCGCAGCGCGTCGTTCATCGCGGCTATCGGCGCGTCTCGACCCGTCCACAGTTCGAACGCCGCGACGCCCTGGAAGAGGAGCATCCACGCGCCGTCGATGGTCGTCGCGCCCGCGGCGTCGGCGTCCCGGAGCAGCCGCGTTTCCAGGGGCGCATACACCGCGTCCAGCACCGCGAGGTCGGCGTGGAGCGCGCCGGCTGGAACGGGGGACTCGTCTTCCTCCATGCCGACGCTCGTCGCGTTCACGAGCACGTCGGCGCCAGCCAGCAGTTCCGGGAGCACGTCGAGGTCGTGAGCGGATGCGGCCTCTCCGACGTCGTCGGCCAGTAGCTCGGCGGTTTCGACCGTTCGGTTGGCGATGCTGACGGACGCTCCTGCGTCGGCGAGCGCGAACGCCGCCGCGCGGCCCGCGCCGCCCGCACCCACGACGACCGCGTCGCGGCCGTCCAGTTCGACGTCGTGGTGAGCGAACGAGCGGCGCACGCCCTCCGCGTCCGTGTTGTGGCCGGTGATAGTGTCCCCGGAGAAGTCGATAGTGTTGACCGCGCCGATGCGGGCCGCGAGGTCGTCCGGGTCAACGACGTTGAGGACCGCCTGCTTGAACGGGATGGTGACGTTCAAGCCGGCGACGCCGAGCGCGTCCGCGCCCTCGATTGCGGCCTCGACGTTCTCGCGCGCCGGCTCGAAGGTGACGTACCGGGCGTCCAGCCCGAGTTCGCCGTAGGCGGCCTCGTGCATCGGCGGCGACAGCGAGTGTTCGACCGGGTTCCCGACGAGTCCGAATACCTGCACGCCTCGACCCACTCGCGCGCCGTTTATAACTGATACTCTCTCCGAACGGTTTTTGCCCGCGAACGAGTTCCCCGGCGTATGGCCGGCACACTCCTCGTCGACGGCGCGATACTGCTCGTCGGCATCCTGCTGCTCTACGTCGGCGCCGAGTTTCTCGTCGCCGCGGCGTCCGCGCTCGCCCTCTCTCACGGCGTGAAGGCCGCGACGGTCGGTGTCACCATCGTCGCGTTCGCCACCACCGCGCCCGAGCTGTTCGTCAGCGCCACCGGCGCGCTGACCGCCTCCGACGGCATCGCGCTCGGCAACATCGTCGGGTCGAACATCGCCAACATCGGGCTCGTGCTCGGCGCGTCCGCGGTTGTCAACCCGATGGAAGTCAACGACAAGACGCTCTACCAGCACGGCCCGTTCATGCTCACGGCGGCCGTCGCGCTCGTCGTCCTCGGGCTCGACGGCAGCATCGCCACGTTCGACGGCGTCGTCCTCCTCGTGTTGCTCGCCGGTTTCACTGGCTACCTCTACTACAAGTCCCAGCAGGAGGACGACGTTGCACTCCCCGAAGAAGTCGAGCTGGACGAGGAAGCCACGACCGCCGGCGTCCGCGAGTACCTCACGCTCGTCGGCGCAATCGTCCTCCTGCTCGCCGGCTCCCGCGCGCTCATCGTCGGTGGCAAAGGCGTCCTCACGGCGTGGGGCTTCGACGACCTCTTCAGCGGCCTCACCATCATCGCGTTCGGCACCTCCGTCCCGGAGCTGGCGACGTCGCTCGTGAGCGCTGTTCGCGGCGAGTCCGAGTTCTCCATCGGGAACGTCGTCGGGTCGAACATCTACAACGTGCTTGCGGTCATCGGCGTCGTCGCCGTCCTTGTCCCAATCTCGGTGTCGTCGTCGACGGTCGGCTACGAGTTCCCCGTGATGCTGGCGTTCACCGTCGTCGCGCTCGCCATCATGGCGTTCGGCGACCGCATCACGCGCGTCGAGGGCGCTGGCTTACTCGTCGGCTACGTCGGTTTCGTCTACTTCCTGCTGCCGTAACCCGGAATCCGTCGACCAACCGCAAGCGTTAGGGAGCGCTTCGCGGACAGTGTTGGTATGTTGCGAGAGCGGCTCCGGCATCCCGTAGCGGCGATAGTGGTCGCCGTCCTGTTGACCGCACCGTGGGTGGGCGTCCACTTCACCGGCGGCCCGGAGGCGTACGGCCTCAGCCACGTCGCAACAGTCGCCATCAGCGGTCTCGCCGTCCTCGGCGCCGCGTTCCTGCTCGCGTGGGGCGCCGAGACCGCTGAAAAGGACGTGCCGCGGTCGTTCGCCATCGCCGTCCTCGCGGTGCTTGCCGTCGCCCCGGAGTACGCTGTCGACGCGCTGTACGCGTGGACCGCCGGCGCGAACGTCGGCACACCCCGCGGCATCGAAGCCGCGAACCTCGCAGTCGCGAACATGACGGGCGCGAACCGCATCCTCATCGGCCTCGGCTGGTCCGGCATCGCGCTGTTCACCGTCTATCGGGCGCGACAGTCCCGCGACCCCGCGGTCGAACTCGACGGCGCGCTGTTCAGCCGCGTGAACCTCGACCCCGCCATCGCCACCGAGATCACGTTCCTGCTAGCGGCGACTGCCTACGCCTTCCTCGTACCGCTCGGGAACGGCATCGGCCTGCTGGACACGGTCGTCCTGGTTGGCCTGTTCGCCACCTACATCGCCATCATCATTCGCGGCGAGGTCTCTCACGACACCGAACACGGCGGCGTCCCCGCGTACCTCCAGCAACTCCGGCGACCGGCGCGCATCACGGCGGTCGTCGCGCTGTTCGCGTTCTCCGGATTCGTCATCTACACCGCCGTCCACCCGTTCGCCCACGGCCTCGAAGCGATAGGGGAAGCCGCGGGCATCCCACCGTTCTTCATGATTCAGTGGGTCGCGCCGCTGGCCTCCGAGAGCCCCGAGCTCATCGTGGTGCTTTACCTCGTGAACAAGGCCCGCTCGACGGCCGGGTTCAACGCGCTCATCTCCTCGAAGCTCAACCAGTGGACGCTGCTCATCGGCACGCTCGCAGTGGTCTACAGCATCGCCTCCGGGAGCATTGGCACGCTCCCGTTCGACGAGAAGCAGGCCGCCGAAATCTGGATTACCGCCGCCCAAAGCCTCTTCGCCATCGCCATCCTCGCGAACTTCAACATCGCCGTCTGGGAGGGCCTCACGCTGCTGGTGTTGTTCCTCACGCAGGTGTTCGCGGAGTTCGCGGTCATCCGGCTCGTCGCGGAGCCCCGAGTAACCGAGCTCAGCATCCTCATCCTGTACGTCTACACCGCCGTCTACCTCACGCTCGCCGCGGTCCTCCTCGTGCGCCGCCGCGAGTCCGTCGTCCACCTCGTCCGGCGGACGCTCCGCGACGCCCAGACGGCGTTCGCGTAGCCGCGACCGCCGGCCACTCTGTCGGGGAACGGCAGTCGTTTTAGGAGCCGCCACCTACGGCGGGCCGTGATTGGAATCGTCGTGAGCCGGGCCGACAGCGCGTCCGAACACATCGGCGAGCAGCTGCTGGCCCTCGGCGGCTTCGAACGGACCGGTGAGGGCGTCTATCGGAGGGCGGGGTTCGAGCTCCGGGAGTTCGACGAGCTCCACATCGACACCGAGGACCCCGCGACGGCGTTCGACGACCCCGACTACGTGGTCGTCGTCTCCCGGCACGCCGGCGACACCGGCGCGCTGCTGACCGCCCACCACACCGGCAACTTCGGCGACGCGGAGTACGGCGGCGAGGACCGCGCGCTCGCGGACGCCTGCCCGAACGCCCACCGCGAGGTCGTCGACGCGCTCCGCGAGCACGCTCCCGACGGCTACGAGGTCGGCATGGAGTGCACGCACCACGGCCCGACGGAGGTGAGCGCGCCGTCGATGTTCGTGGAACTCGGCAGCGACGAGGCGCAGTGGGCCGACCCCGAGGGCGCGCGAGCGGTCGCGCAGGCCGTTCTGTCCCTCCGCGGCGTCGACGCACGCTCGGACCGCGCGCTCGTCGCGTTCGGCGGCGGCCACTACGCGCCCCGCCCCACCCGCATCGTCAGGGAGACCGACTGGGGCGTCGGCCACGTCGCCGCCGACTGGTGTCTCGACGACCTCGGCGACCCCGAGGCCAATCGAGACGTAATCGACCGGATGTTCGAAGCGAGTAGCGCCGAGCACGCGGTCGTGGACGGCGACAAACCCGCCGTCGAGCGCGTCGTCTCGGAGTCGGGCTACCGCGTCGTCAGCGAGACGTGGGTCCGCGAGACCGACGGAGTTCCACTCAAACTCGTGGACAGCATCGAAGAACACGTCGGCACAGTCGACGACGGCCTCCGCTTCGGCGCGCCTGCAACGGGCTACGAAGGCAACTACGCGGTCGTCGACTTGCCCACCGACTTGCTCGACTCCGTTCACGCGACCGACCCCGAGGCAGCCGTCGACGCCGCCGCCGAGACCGCGCTCGCCTACGCCACCGACGAGAACGGCAACCGGCTCGCCGGCCCCGCCGCGTTCGCGAACGACGACGCCTACGACGCGTTCCTCGCTCGCGTCACGGAGATTCTCGAACGCGACTACGGCGTGACCCGCGAGGACGCCACGCTGACCGCGACGCGCGACGCGTTCGACCCCGCTGCCGCCAGTGAACTCGGCGTTCCCGAGGGGCCCAAATTCGGGAAGCTCGCCGCGGGCGAACCCGTAGCCGTCGACGGCGCGGAAATCCGGCCGGCCGACGTCACCCGCACCGAGACGACCACCGTTTCGGTCGGCTTCCGCGAGCGGACGCGTGAGCGCGTGCGACGCCCGTCCGACGCGGAGGGGAAAGGTAATTAAGCCTCACACGCTACCCGTTACGCAACATGGACTCGATTGTGCAGGACGCCATCGACGAAGCCGAGGAGGACTCGGCTTCGGAGGCAGGTGACGTCCCAGCGGAGGGGACGAGCGCCAGCGTCCCCACCGGCGAGATGACTGACGACGAACTCGAGGACGTCCTCCAAGAACTCCAGACGAGCATCACTGTCGTGGGCTGTGGCGGAGCCGGCTCGAACACCATCGACCGCATGTTCGAGGAGGGCATCCACGGCGCCTCGCTGGTCGCCGCCAACACCGACGTCCAGCACCTCGTCGAAATCGAGGCCGACACCAAGATTCTCATGGGCCAACAGAAGACCCAGGGCCGAGGTGCCGGCTCGCTCCCGCAGGTTGGCGAGGAAGCCGCTCTCGAATCACAGGACGAAATCCGGGACTCCATCGAGGGCTCGGACATGGTGTTCGTCACCGCCGGTCTCGGCGGCGGCACCGGGACTGGCTCCGCGCCCGTCGTCGCGAAAGCCGCCCGCGAAGCCGGCGCGCTCACCATCGCCATCGTCACCACGCCGTTCACCGCCGAGGGCGAAGTCCGCCGCACGAACGCCGAAGCCGGCCTCGAACGCCTCCGCGACGTCGCCGACACCGTCATCGTCGTCCCCAACGACCGCCTGCTGGACTCCGTCGGCAAGCTCCCCGTCCGGGAAGCGTTCAAAGTATCGGACGAAGTCCTCATGCGCTCCGTGAAGGGCATCACGGAACTCATCACCAAGCCCGGCCTCGTCAACCTCGACTTCGCCGACGTTCGCACCGTCATGGAGAAGGGCGGCGTCGCCATGATTGGCCTCGGCGAAGCCGACTCCGACGCCAAAGCCGCGGACTCCGTCAAGTCCGCGCTTCGCTCCCCGCTGCTCGATGTCGACATCTCCTCTGCGAACTCCGCGCTCGTCAACGTGACTGGTGGCCCGGACATGAGCATCGAAGAGGCCGAAGGCGTCGTCGAGCAGCTCTACGACCGCATCGACCCCGACGCCCGCATCATCTGGGGGACCAGCATCGACGAGGACCTCGACGGCGAGATGCGCACGATGGTCGTCGTCACCGGCGTCGCCTCCCCGCAGATTTACGGCCGCAACGACGCCCCGGAGCCCGAGCCCGAACCCGACGGCGGCGACAGCGAAATCGACGACATCGACTACGTCGAGTAGAAGGACCTTTTTACTGCGGAGGGTGGGCCGACGGCGCACCCCC
>CAXREU010000132.1:0-5836 GCA_964229715.1 Halobacterium sp. | reverse complement strand
ACGGAGGACCTCGCCGCACACACGCGCCGCGCTGACATCGTTGTCGCGGCGGCCGGCGTCACCGAACTCGTTGACGGCTCGATGCTCTCGGACGGCACCGTCGTCATCGACGTCGGCATCAACCGCGTGGACGCCGACACCGAGAAGGGCTACGAGCTCGTCGGCGACGTGGAGTTCGAGAGCGCCAAGGAGAAAGCCAGCGCCATCACGCCAGTTCCCGGCGGCGTCGGCCCGATGACGCGCGCAATGTTGCTGTACAACACCGTGAAGGCCGCCGGCGAACAGACCGGGACGGACGTCGAACTCCCGTAGTCCGGCGAATCGATTCTAGTCAGGCGAGCGCGTCAAGTCGGGTCCGCGCCCGCTCGACGCCCGACTCGTCGCCGCGGAGCGCGTCAGCGATGGCGCGCGCTGCTTCTACCAGGCGTTCCGCGTCCTCCGGAGACACGTCGCCGTCCAGCGCATCGACGCGCTTGGCGTGGTCGCGGAGGCGTTCGAGCAGCACCCGCTCGGGTTCGGGGATTTCGCCGTCGCAGTACGTCCGCACGTCTGCGCGATAGGCGTCGACCGCCGCCGCGCACGCGAGCCCGCGAATCGCTCGTAGGGATTCGGGAACCTCGTCGGGTGTGGGTCGGTCGCCGTCCGCCGCGCCGTTCAGTAGTGCGAGCACGTAGCGTTCGGCTTCGTCGCTCGTCCGGAGCGCGTCCCCGAGCAGGACCGCCGCGCGTCGGAGTTCCTGCGCCGCGAGGTAGGTGTCGTCGAGGTCGAGGAGGTCGCCGCCCGAGACGAACCCCCGGGACTGGCAGTAGTCGCGGCACGCGTCCGCAGCGGGGTCGAGCGCGCCGCGGAGGTCGCCGTCCGCGGCGGCTTCTCGGGCGACCGAGAGGTCGAGGTTGGCGTTCCCGTCCGTGTGCGTGCTGCGCTCGCCGACGCCGACGCTGCGCATGCTCCCACAGTCGGGGCACTCGACGCTCCCAGTCTCGTAGTACGACCACCGCGTCCCACACGATTTGCACTCCCGTTCGCCGCGCACGTCCATACCCGAGTGTTGAGCGTCGCGGGCCAAAACCCCCGTGCATCGAACTCGCTACTCGTCGACGCGCTCGACGACATCCACGTCGAACTTCCCGCGCCAGCGGTAGCGCCGGCCGCCCCAGACGAACGTTCGGCGGGCGTGCGCGTAGATGCCGAGTGGAATCGCTGCTAACACTGCGGGGTACGCGAGTATCGCGGTCCAGCGGCGAATCCCGAACGCCGCGTAGACTCCCGCGACGAGCGCGGTGAGGCCGACCGCGGCGTACAGCGGCGCGAGCAGGCAGGCGAGAAAGAGCGCGAGCGTCACCAGCGCCGTGACAACGTGCCCGTTCGGGTCGTGGGTGGCGACAATTTTCGTGAATCGGACGTGGCGTTCGAGCGTCTGTCGGAGCGTCCCGCCGATTTCGACACGGCGGGTGCGACGTAGGGGCGTGACATCGAGGCGCTCGGCGAGCAGACCGTCGTCGCTAACCGTCCGGCGGAGGTCCGCGAGGAACGCGTCAACGTCGAGGTCGTCGCGCTCGAAGGCGACCGCGCCGGCCCACGCCTGGTCGCCGACGTAGACGCCGAGCGTGCCGCCGAGCGCGTAGACGGGTTCGAGCAGCGTCGCGAGCGGGTCGCGCCCGACGAAGAACGGGAGTTCGGAGACGGGACCGTAGCGCTCGTAGTCCGCGTGGAGGGCGGCCAGCCAGTCTGGCGGGTGGTGGAAGTCGTCGTCCGTCCACACGATGCGGTTGTGCGCGGCAGCGTCCATGCCCGCGGCGATGGCGTTGGCCTTCCCCGAACATCCCTCGGGTTCACCGGCGAATACGAGGTCGACTCCCTCGGGGAGGTCGCCCGCTCGGTCGGCAACCGGGTCCGCCTCGGTGTCGCAGACGACGAGCAGTTCGTCCGCCGGACCGAGCTGGGCGGCAACCTCGTCGCAGGCCGAGGTCCACTCGACGGTCGGCAGCAGGACGCTCGTTGGCGGGGCCATACGTCGATATTCTGGGAGTCGAGTGAAAAATCGAACGGCGAGCGATTCGGACAGCCGGCGTCTGTCCCACCACCGGAGTTAACTACGAGTGTCTGCAACGCTCTTTCACGATGCCGAGTCAGAATCTGACGACGCCGGCAGCCGAGGATAGCGTAAGCCACGGCGACGTGGCTGGTCGAGAAATCCGACCGCTCGCCTGAGTTCTCCGTCGAGCGCCACGGCCGCCGGGTCGCCGTCACTGTCGGCGACGAGGAACTGTTACTCTCCCGCGAGGACGCCGCTGAGCTCCGCGACTCGCTGGACGACGCACTGACCGCTAGGGAGACGTTCGTGAACACCGTCGGCGTGCACCGCGCGGACGGCAGCTACGTTGTGGAGCGCCGCGGCGCCGACTCGTCGGGCAACCGCAAGGTGTTCGACTCCTTCGACGCGCTGGCGCGACTCTGCCAGCGCCTCCCTACGGAGTTCACCGCCGACGACCTCTCTGCGAGCGGGCTGACGGCGGGCCGCCGGCACCTGGTGTTGTGGCACCTCGCCGAACACCCCGCCTTCAACGTCTCGCTGGCGAGCAGGCAGCCGTTGACCGCCGAGAAGACGGCAACGGAGGTGGTCGAGCCGTAGGCTTTTGCCCGCGGCTGGCTACCTGCCCGCCATGACGTTCTCCATCGCCGCCCGCGACCCGGGGACCGACGCGGTCGGGGTCGCCGTGCAGTCGAAGTTCGTCGGCGTGGGCGCGGTCGTCCCGTTCGCCGGCTCCGACGCGGGCGCCATCGCCACGCAGAGCTTCGCGAACGTCGCGTACGGCCCGGACGGCCTCGACCTGCTACGCGAGGGGTATTCGGCCGCAGACGTCGTCGAACAGCTCACCGAAGGCGACGAGGACGCCCCGCAACGACAGGTGGGAATCGTTGGACAAGACGGCTCCGTGGCGGCGTTCACGGGCGAGGAGTGTTTCGACCACGCCAGCGACCGGCAGGGAGAGCACTACACCGTCCAAGGGAACATTCTAGAGAACCGTGAGACCGTGGACGCGATGGCCGAGACGTTCGAGGCAACCGAGGGTGGTCTGCCGGAGAAACTGATTGCGGCGCTGCACGCGGGCAACGAGGCGGGCGGCGACCAGCGCGGTGAGCAGTCCGCGGCGCTGTACGTCGCCAAACCCGAGGGCGGCTACGACGGCGGGAACGACCGCTGGATCGACGTCCGCGTGGACGACCACGACGCGCCCATCGACGAACTGGAGCGCGTGTTCCGCGTCTACGACGTCACACTCCTTGAACGCGAGGACCCCGAACAGTACCGCGAACTCGACGGCGACACCGCCGAAGCCGTCGAGGAAGTACTCGCGCACCTCGGATTCTACGACGGAGACCCCTCCGGCGAGTTCGACGAGGCCGCACGGGATGCGCTCGACGCGTTCCGCGGCATGAACAACTTCGAGAACCACGACCTCGACGTCCTGGAGGACGCGCTCGCTCGCGGCTGGACGGACGCCGAGGGCGACGGCGAGCAGCAGCTCGTGAACGCCATCTGGCACGGCCTCTCGCGGCTCGACCGAAAGTAGGGCCGGGCGGCGGATTCTTCGTTCCCGGGCGCCTACAACTGGTATGCCCACTGTCACGACCAACGGCGTGGAGACGTACTACGAGCGCCGGGGCTCCGGCCCGCCCGTCGTCTTCGTTCACGGCGCGATTCTCGACCATGCCCAGTGGGACCCACAGGTCGAGGCGCTCGCCGACGACTACGATGTCGTCGCGTACGACGTGCGCGGTCACGGGCGTACCGGCGGCTCCGACGTGGATGCCTACTCCGTGGAGCTGTTCGCCGCGGACCTCCACGCGCTCGTCACGGCGTTAGACCTCGACCGGCCCATCGTCTGCGGGCTCTCGACCGGCGGCTGCATCGCACAGGTGTACGCCGCCACGCATCCCGACGAGATTTCGGGGCTCGTACTCGCAGACACGTTCGGTCCCGACCTCCACGGCTACGGCGAGTGGGTGCAGCGGTCGCTGCTGTTGCGCGCGACCGTGCCGTTCGTCCGGTTGGTCGGCTACGAGCGCGTCGAACGGGCGCTCGTGTGGCTCCAACAGCGCCTCCACGGTGAGGGCGTCAGCGGCGACTACGAGGAAGTCGAGGCGCTGCGCTCGGCCGGACCGAAGCTGTCGACGCCGGAGTTCGCGAAGGTCGTGCGCGCGGTCGCGGCCTTCCACGAAACCGCGGTCGACTACGGGGCGATTACGGCGCCGACGCTGGTGTTGTACGGCGAGCACGAGCCGCCGTTCCTCCGCCGACACGCGCCGGAACTCGCAGCCGCGATTGCGAACGCGACTGTGACGGAAGTGCCGGACGCCGGCCATGCGTCGAACCTCGACAACCCCGACGTCTTCACCGCCGAACTGCGGGCGTTCCTCGACGGCGTCCACTCGACGTGACGCCGTGGGCGTCGCGTGACGTGTATTGATACGGCTGGCGTTCCGACAGCCCGTATGCGCAGCGAGGAGGAAATCCGCGAGCAGTACGAGTTTCTCGTCGAACAGCTCGACTCCGAGGAGATGAACCACGAGGGCGTCCGCGAGATGTTCACGTACTACCGGCGCGCGCTGGGTTGGGTGTTGGAAGAAGAGCACATGTAGCGGCAGCCGTTACTGCCGGGGATAGGTTTATTATCATCGGCCGTTTTGACCCAGGTGACGCTTCGCTTTGGAGGGCCGAAGCGTCAGCGGGGACCAATTCAGGGCGGCTGCGGAGCCGATTTTTCCGGCTCCGCATCCTTTTCCGTTGCACTACGCTCGAAGCGACGGCGCCGTGCGTTTTCGACGCTGATTCGGCGCTACTCGTCGCGAAGCAGAAAACGCGGCGTCCGCGGAGTCGGCAGGCCGTCGGACCGCTACCAGAGGAACATCGGCCAGACGAACTGGAACAGCACCCAGATGAACAGCGTCAGCACCGCGGTCATGAGGAGGTTGAGGACGACACCGGCGCGCATCATGTCGCGCTGTTCGAGGTAGCCCGAACCGAAGACGATGGCGTTGGGTGGCGTCGCGACGGGGAGCGCGAACGCGAAGCTCGCCGCAATGGCGCCGCTGACCGACAGGAAGATGGCGGCGGACTCCTCGGCGAGCCCCAGCGTCGCAGCGAGGATGCCGCCGATGGAGACGAGCACGGGCACGATGATGGTGGCGGTGGCAGTGTTGGAGGTCATCTCCGTGAGGAAGATGACCAGCAGGACGACGGCGGCGACGATGACGACGATGGGGAGGCCGGTGAGCGAGCCGAAGATGGATTCAGCAATCCACCGCGTGGCACCGCTGCTCGCAAACCCGGAGGCAAGCGAGAGGCCACCGCCGAAGAGGAGGATGGTTCCCCAGTCGATGTCGACGAGGTCGTCCCACTCGGCGGTGTCCGCGAGCACGAGCGCGGGGATGGCGTAGAGGCCGACCATGACGTAGTACAGCAGCCCTTGGTAGCCGCCCTCGGTGCCGAACAGCGTCGGGCCGCTGCCGCCGAACAGCGTGGTGTGGAGGAGGTTCGCGGTGTCCGTGTTAAGCCCGACAGTTTCGAACAGCCACCAGACGGGTCCGCCGAGGCCGCCGAGCACCCATAGGCCGGCGGTCGCGGTGAAGATGTACGTGACGCGGCGGCCGCGCGTGCTCAGCTCGCCCTCCTCGCGGAGGTAGCGGCGGGCTTCCTCGCGGGCGTCGCTGACGTCGTCGATTTTCGGCGGGAACAGCTGGAACGTCAGGACGTACCAGACGATGGGGAGGGTGACGACAACGATGGGGAGGCCGATGAGTAGCCAGTCGGCGAACCCGATTTCGTAGCCGA
>CAXREU010000131.1:0-7547 GCA_964229715.1 Halobacterium sp. | reverse complement strand
CGGCGAGCATCTCCGCCTCGCGGGCGTAGTCCATCTCCTCGCGGATGGTCTTCGCGAACTCGTCGGCGAGGGTCTGGAGGCTGAACGCCCGCGACTCCCCGACGAACCGCGCGACGACGGGCAGCGTCCACCGAATCACTCGGAGGTCCGCCTCCACGAGGTCCTCGATGTCCGTCAGCAGCACTTTCACCGCGACCTCGTCGCCGTCCACTTTCGCGGTGTACACCTGCCCGAGGCTCGCGCCGCTGATGGCTTCGGTGTCGAAGTCGTCGAAGCGCTCGTCGACGGAGCCGAGTTCGCCCTCGAGGACGACCCGGGCGTGCGCCCAGTCCGCGGGCGGCACGCGGTCCTGGAGGTCCGCCAGCACGTCCACGTACTCGGGCGGTAGCACGTCCGGCCGCGTCGACAACAGCTGCCCGAGCTTGATGAACGTCGGCCCGAGCGTCAACAGCGAGTCGAGCAGCCGGCGAGCGCGCGCCACCCGCATCTCCGTCGTGACGCGGCGCTGCCCGCCGAACAACACGAACCGCCGGCGGTCGCGCAAGTACCCCCACACGAGCGGGAGGAACTGC
Organism: Halobacterium sp.; assembly: GCA_964229715.1. Lineage (GTDB taxonomy): Archaea > Halobacteriota > Halobacteria > Halobacteriales > Halobacteriaceae > Halobacterium. Next base: position 6,975 of record CAXREU010000131.1, on the reverse strand, counting down.
CAGACGACGACGGCGAACCGCCGGTACGCCTTGAGCAGCGCCACTCGTCTACCCCTCGATGGGGACGCTGTGGCTGTCGGTGCCGCGCTTCGGCAGTCGAACCTCGAGCACGCCGTCCTCGACGCTCGCGGACGCGCCCTCGTCGGTGGCGTCCGGCGGCAGCGGCAGCTCCAGTTCGAGGAACAGCGACCGCTCCTCGCTGCGGTAGTCGAACTCGACGGGCACGTCCTTCTCGCGGCGCGCGTCCACCGCGAGTGTGCGTCCCTCCACGCGGACGTCCACGGTGTCAGCGGTCGCCCCCGGCACGTCGACGACGAACGCGTACGCGTCCTCGCTCTCTAAGACGTCGACGAACACGGAATCGGGCAGGCTCCCCAGCGCTTCGCGCAAACGGGACATACCCAGGTGTTCGGTCGGCGCGGCGTTAAACCCGGTGGTCGTCGGCGGGAACGACCGCGAAAACGGAGCAGACCGTCCGCGATGGACGGGCGCACTCGCGCCGGGGGACGACCGCGAGCGCGCGAAACCGGCTGTGCTTCGACACACCGGATGGCGTCCTGACAGACTCTGACATGGACCACGCCGGTGGGGGGTTGCGTGGCCCGACCGCGTCGCCGGCGGCGAGAGGGGGAAGGTGGGGGAGTGCGGCCGGCGACGCACCGTGACGCTCAGTGTGCCCTGACCGGCGGCGAACGTCTGCCGCCACCCGACTCGTACACCGCCGGGGTATTCAACGATGCAGTCGCTCGCCCCGGATTAGGGACGGTTAAGCCGAATTAAACGCGGTTTTCCGGTTGCTGATTGGATTCGTGGGGTGAGACGGTTGTCGGGATAGGTGCGCTACGGTGGTCGCGGGTCGGCCGCGGGTCGCTTCGGTCGCGGGTCCCTGCGGTCAGCCACGCTGCTCGCGGGTCGCTACGCTCCCCGCTCGCCGATCGCATTAACGCGGCAGTCCGCTGGACTGCCGCGCAGCCTTTACCCCTACCCCACCCCAACAGACGCCCATGACCGAACACGACCGGCACGACGCCGGCTTCAAGGAACGAACGCGCGTCGAGGCCGCACGCGAGCGGCTCCTCGACCGGGTCGCGGTCCACGACCGCACCGAACGCGTCGCGCTCGAAGCCGCGGACGGGCGGACGGTCGCGACCGCGGTCACCGCCGAGCGGGCCGTCCCGCACGACCGGCGCGCGGCGATGGACGGGTTCGCGGTTCGCGCCGCGGACACGGTCGGTGCGAGCGACCGGTCGCCGGCCATCCTCCGCGAGGACGAGGCCGAGCGCGTGCACACGGGGAGCGCGGTCCCGGAGTGGGCGGACGCGGTCGTGATGATTGAGCAGACCGACACCGCCAACGGCGACATCGAAGTGTTCTCCGCGGTCGGCGAGGGCGAGAACGTCGCGCCCGTGGGGGAGGACGTCGAAGCGGGCGACCGGCTCTACGAACCCGGGCACCGCCTCCGGCCCTCCGACCTCGGGCTGTTGAAGTCCGTCGGCCTGCGCGAGGTCGAAGTGTACGAGCGCCCCGACGTCGCCGTTGTTCCGACTGGGGAGGAACTCGTGCAGGACGACCCCAAACCCGGCGAGGTCGTGGAGACGAACGGGCTCACGGTCTCCCGGCTCGCGAAGCGATGGGGGGCGAGCCCGCGCTACGAGAACGTCGTGACCGACGACGAGACGGCGCTCGCGGACGCCATCGAGGCGAACATCGACGCAGACGTCCTCGTGACCACCGGCGGGTCCTCGGTCGGCGAGCGCGACCTCATCCCGGAAGTCGTCGACGACCTCGGCGAGGTGTTCGTCCACGGCGTCGCACTGCGCCCCGGCCACCCCGTCGCGCTCGGCGAGGTCGCGGGGACGCCGGTCGTGATGCTCCCCGGCTACCCCGTCGCGTGCATCGTGAACGCCGTGCAGTTCCTGCGGCCCGCGGTGAAGCGCGTCGGCGGCATGCCACTCGACGACCTGCCGAGCGTGCAGGCGCGCCTGGCCGGGAAGATTCGCTCCGAGCCCGGCGTGCGGACGTTCGCGCGCGTCCGTCTCCGAGAACCGGACGGCGAGCGGGTCGCGGAGCCGGTGAGCGCGAGCGGGAGCGGCGTGCTCTCCAGCGTCGCCCTCGCGGACGGCTGGGTCGTCGTCCCCGAGCAGACGGAGGGCATCGACGCCGGCGAGACTGTCGCCGTCCAGAACTGGGAGGCGCACCGATGAGCGACCGCAAGCAGTTCCGCGACCTCGCCAGCCCCGAACAAGCCCGCGAGGTCATCGACGACCTCGACCTCTCGCCGGGCGTCGAACGCATTGAATTGGACGACGCGGACGGCCGCGTGCTCGCGGACCGCATCGACGCCCGTCTCGATGTGCCGGGATTCGACCGCGCGAAAGTCGACGGCTACGCGCTCCGCGCGCCGGACACGTTCGGCGCGAGCGAGACCGACCCCGTTGAAGTGGAGTGCGTCGGCGACATCCACGCGGGCAGCGAACCCGACGTCAGCGTCGACGAAGGGACCTGCGCGGAGATTTCAACCGGCGCGCCCGTGCCGCCCGGCGCGGACGCGGTCGTGATGGTCGAACGCACCGCACGCGACGGAGACACAGTCACAGTCAGAACCTCGCTCGCGCCCGGCGACGGCGTGATGGTCGCAGGCGCGGACGTCGCGGCCGGCGACCGCGTGCTCGGCCCGGGGACGCTTTTGACGTCCCGGGAAATCGGACTGCTCGCGGCGCTCGGTGCCGAGAGCGTGCCGGTGCGCGCGAAGCCACGCGTGGGCATCGTCTCCACGGGCGACGAACTCGTCCGCCCGGGTGGTGAGGTGAGCCACCGCGCGGGCCAGATTTACGACGTGAACAGCTACTCGATTGCCGCCGCGGTGCGGGACGCGGGCGGCGAGCCCGTGCTCTACCCGCACGCTGGCGACGACTACGAGGAACTGGAGCGTGTGCTCCGCGACGCCGCCGACGAGTGCGACCTCGTGCTCTCTTCGGGGTCGACCTCCGCGAGCGCCGTCGACGTCGTCTACCAGGTCGTCGAAGAGCGCGGCGAACTCCTCCTGCACGGCGTCAGCGTCAAACCCGGCAAGCCGATGCTACTCGGCGAGATGGGGGGTTCGGCGTACGTCGGCCTCCCCGGCTACCCGGTGTCCGCGCTCACCATCTTCCGCGCGTTCGTCGCGCCCAAAATCAGAGATGCAGCAGACCTCCCGGAGCCGCGTTCGGCGACCGTGGCGGGAAAGATGGCGGTGCGCGAGCGCTACGGCGAGGGCCGCACGCGCCTGATGCCGGCCGGCCTCGTGGAGTCCGGGGACGGCGAGACGCTCGTCTACCCCGTGGACAAGGGCTCGGGCGCGACCACGAGCCTCGTGGAAGCGGACGGCATCGTCACCGTCGACGCCGACACGGAGTACCTCGATGAGGGCGAGACCGTCGAAGTCGAACTGTTCTCGCCGGACGTCCGCCCGCCGTCCGTGTTCGCGGTCGGCGAGCGCGACCCCGGCTTCGACCGCGTGCTCGACCGCCTCTCGAACCCGCGGTTCCTCGGGCTCGGCTCCCGCGAGGGCGCGCGTCGCCTCCGGAACGGCGTTCCAGACCTCGCCGTGACGACCGACAATAGGGGCGAGGGCGAAGCACTCGCGTCGTGGACGCGCGAGTGGGGGCTCGTCGTCCCCGCCGGCAACCCGCTCGCCGTCTCCGGGATTGTCGACCTCGTGGATTCGGACGTGACGCTGTCGAACCGCACCGGTGCGAGCGGGCTTCGGGACGCGTTCGACGACGCGCTCGCGGCGTTGGCCGACGATCGCGACAGCGACCGCCGCACGCTCGCAGAGAACATCGACAGCTACGAGCGCGAGACGAAAGGCACGGAGAGCCCGGCACGGGCAGTGTTGGAGGGCGATGCGGACGCCGGGCTCGCGCTGCGCGCGACGGCGGACCGCCTCGGCCTCGAATTCGTGCCGGTGGGCGAGCAGACGGTGCGCGCGCTCGCAAACCCCGAGCGTGTCGGGAAAGCCGGCGTGCAGGAACTCGCGGACGTCCTCGACGATTTGGAGGCTGTGCTCGCGGACCTCGCGGGCTACGAGGTGTAGTCCGCGCTCCGGGGCGCGACGAAGAGATCGTCGAAAGACTCGACGCGGTGGTCGCCGAGCACGCAGTGCCCGCGCTTGTGGGGGTCGTGGCGCTCGACGTGGACGCCGTCTAGCCCGGCGTTGCGGGCGGCGCCGACGTCGCTCTCGGCGTCGCCGACGGAGACGCCGTCGTGGTTCGGGCCCGCGTCGAGGTCGGCGAGCGCGAGTTCGATGGGGCGCGGGTCCGGCTTCCAGCCGGTGTCGTCGTCACAGCAGACCACGACGTCGAACCAGTCGCCGATGTCGAGGCTGTCCATCACGGGCCCGGTGAGGAACTCGGCGCAGTGCGTGACCACGCCCACGGGCCCGTCGAGGTCCGCGACCCGCGCGGCGTCGTCGTAGAGGTACGTCGCCTCCGCGCGCGCAGTCGGGTCCTCGACGTCGTGGAACGCGTCCCAGAACGCCGACGGCTCGAACCCCCACTCGCGGAGCTGGGCGTTCCGCGAGCCACCGAGGCCGTGCCACAGCACTTCAGCCTGGTAGTCCGAGAACTGGTGGCCGACCCGGTCGCCGACGCGGTCGAACACCTCGCGGGTGTACGACCACTCGGTGTCCACGAGCGTGCCGTCGAGGTCGAACAGCCAGACGTCGTAGTCGGCGGGCTGCATCAGGCCGGAGTGTAGGAGGTTGCCTGACAAGTGTTTTACCCCAGTGTGTCAGTCCCGCACTTCCACCGAACTGCCGAGGTACTTGTTGAGCACCTCGGGCGTGCTGTCTGCCTTGAACAGGTCGAGATTCGTGCTAATCGCTTCTTTGAGCGCGTCGTAGTACTCGCGGTCGGTCTCGAGCGCGCGATACTCCACGGCGTCGACGGGGACGCCGAGCGCGTCCTTCGTCAGCTCCCGGAAGTGGTCGTGGTCGCCGATATCACCGCGCCAGAGGTTGTCTCGGAAGAACAGCCAGCCGGGCTCGTCGGGCTCGGCGGCGACGCGCTCCATGCGCGTTTCGAAGACCTGCGGGTCGACGCGCACCTCGTAGTCGGGGTCGAGACGGAACCGCACCGCGAACACGTACTGCGCGTCCATCCTACCGGAGGTCGTTGCAGAGCTCCGCGAGTTCGACGTCCTGCGTCGTGATGCCGCCCGCCTCGTGACTCGTGAACCGCACCTCGACCTCCTCGTAGCGAATCCGAATCTCGGGGTGGTGGAACTGTTCCTCGGCGAGTTCGCCGACCTCGGAGGCGAACGCCACGCCCTTGAGGTAGTCGTCGAACTCGTACGTGCGCACGATTTCGTCGTCGTCGCGCTCCCAGCCCTCGGGGAGTCGTTCCGCGGTTTCGTCGTCGGAGAGGAGTTCTGCCATGGTCGTGCCGTCGTGCGCCAGTCATTTAATCGTACCCGCCAACACAGCGAAGGACCCGCGGGACGACCCCGGAACTGATGGACTCGAACTGGTCGTTGACGGTCGCCACCGTGGTCGGCGTCGTGCTCGTCCTCGGTGTCGCGGTCGCTGCGGATGCCGCCGGGCTCACGGGCGCAGCGGCGCTACTGCCGCCGCTGGTCGCCGGAATAATCGTCGCGGCAGGAATCAGACTTGGATACGCTTAGTCCTCGGACTCGGCGGGCGTCGCCTCGCCCGTGGGCGCGTCGAACGGCATTCCGTCCTCGAAGTCAGGGTCGAACAGCTCCAGCGCGGTCGCGATGGTTGACCAGTCGTCCTCCTCGGCGGCGTCCCGGAGGCTCTTCGTCGGCGCCGCGAGCAGTTGGCTGACCAGCGCGTCCGCCATCGATTCGAGAACTTCGCGTTCCGCCTCGGACACCTCGCCCTCGGCGGCTTCGAGCTTCGAGACCGCAGTCGAGACCTCGCGGGCCTTCAGGCGGTCGGCGCTCTCGTACATTCGCGCGATGACCTCGTCGGCGCGCTTGCGCTTGTACTGGGCGAGCAGGCGCTGGAACTCCGCTTCCAGCATCGCCTCGACCTCGCGGGCGGCGTCCTCGCGCTGCTCGCGCGTGGACTCCGTCACGGCGTGGAGGTCGTCGAGGTCGTGGACGGCGACCGCGTCGAGAGTCGTCGCGCCCGGCGCGACATCTCGCGGCTGTGCGAGGTCCACGACGACCGTCTCGCCGGCGTCGGACAGCGCTGCCTCGTCGAGGACGTGGTCGGGACTGCTGGTCGCGGTCACGATGACATCCGCGGCGTCCGCGTGCTCGGCCGCGTCGTCCAGTGCCGCGGTCTCGGTGGCCGTCTCGATGGCTTCGGTGACGCGGGCGGCGCGGGCGGTCGTCCGGTTGGCGACGACGACCCGGTCGACGCCCGCGCTCGCGAACGCTTTCGCCGCGAGCGCCCCCATCTCGCCCGCCCCAACGACCAGCGCGGTCGCGCCGTCGACGTCGACCTCGTCCTCCACGAGGCGCACGGCCGCGCTCCCGAGCGACGTGACGCCCTCGTTGAGTGCGGTCTCGGTGCGCGCGCGCTCGCCGCCGTGGATGGCCTTCGTCACCGCCTGCCGGAGCACGTGCCCGATTGCGCCGGCGTCCTGCGCGGTGTCGTAGGCGTCGCGCACCTGGCCGAGAATCTGGTCCTCGCCCACGACGAGAGATTCGAGGCCAGCAGCGACCCGGAGGAGGTGGCGCAGGCTCTCCTCGTGTCCCATCGCGATAGCGCCCTCGGCGGCCGGGTCGAAGCCCGCGGCGGCGAGCGCGCGGCGGCCGTCCCTCGGTTCGTCCGCGACGACGTACGCTTCCGAGCGGTGGCACGTCTGAATCACGCACGCTTCCTCGACGGCGGGCTCGACGAGCAGCGCGTCGAGGGCGTCCGCTTCGCTGTCCGCACTCGCGGCCTCCAGCTCCGAGAGGGAGGCCGACTCGTGGGCGACGCGCACGCCCGCGACGACACCTGTGTGTCCGTTCACGTGGACCACT
>CAXREU010000130.1:0-6028 GCA_964229715.1 Halobacterium sp. | reverse complement strand
GCGTTCGTCCAGCGCGTCCTCGAACGGTTCCACGAACTCCGCGACGACTCCGACGCGGTCCTCGACGCGTGGCGCGACCGCGCCGCGACGCTCGGCAAGCGCGTGCGCGTCGAAACCGCAGTTGGCGACGTCGTCGGCGACGCCGTGGACGTAACCGAGCACGGCGCGCTCGTCGTCGAAACTGTGGATGGGAGAGAAGTCGTCCACGCCGGGGACTGCCAGCACCTCCGGCCCGTGGACGGCGCTTAGCCCTCGCTGTCGACGCGCACTGTCAACACCGGCACCGACGACGACCGGACGACTTTCTCCGTGACGCTCCCGAGTAACAGTCGGTCGATGCCGCCCCGGCCGTGAGTCCCCATCACGACGAGGTCGCAGTCCTCGTCCTCGGCGTACCGGACAATTTCCCGGCTGGGGTTGCCGTCGACGAGCGCGCGCTCGACCGAGACGCCGCGGTCGGCGGCGATGCCCTCGACTTCGTCGAGCGCTGCGACCCCTTCCTCGTTCATCATCGCGGCGACGCTCTCCCACGAGGACTCCATCGGGAGCCCGGAGAAGCTCGCGGAGTTGATGACGTACAACGCGTGGATGGTCGCGTCGTGTTCGACGGCGAGGTCGATGGCGTGCTCGACCGCCTTCCGTGTCTCCTCGCTGCCGTCGGTCGGGACGAGGATGCGCTCGTAGCGGCCCAGGTGTGTTAGCGATTGTCGGGGAGTGGCGTAACTTTCGGGGCGAAATCCCGGTCCGTAGCTACTCCGCAAGCGATTCGGGCGTGACGACGTGCTTCACGTCGCTGGCGCCCGCGCGACGCACGACCGCCCGCACCGGGTCGCGAACGCCAGTGAGGTTGTCCGAGTCGCCGTCGAGCACGAGGACGCGGGCGTCGCGGCCGGCTTCGAGGACGCCGTGGTCCTCGCCGATAATCTCGGCGCCCGCGCGGGTCGCCATCCGCAGCACCTCGGGCGCGGAGACGTCGAAGAGCTTCGACGCGAACGCCATCTCGCGGAACATCGACGGACTGTTCGTCATCACGTTGTCCGTCCCGAGCGCGACGGTCGTGCGGTCGAGCAGGTCGCCGACGGGCGGCAGCCCGACGTCCGTCACGAGATTCGAGCGCGGGCACACCGCGACCGGAATCTGGTTGTCCTCCACGCGGTCGAGGTGTAGCGCTTCGGCGTGGACCATGTGCACGAGCAGGTCCGGGTCGAGGTCGATGGCGGGGTTGATGTCCCGCGAGTCTACCTCGCCGGCGTGGATGGCGAACGGCTTCCCGGCGTCCCGAGCGGCGTTGCGCTCGCGCCCGAACTCGCCGTCCGCCGCGCCGCTCGCGCCGAACCCGTCCGCGACGTCGAGCACGTCCGGCGTCTCCCGGCCGAAGATGAACGGGTCGACGCCAGTTCCTTCGGCGGCCTCGCGGAGCGCGTGCACGCCCTCGACGCCGCCCTCTCGGAATTCGAGCGTGCGCGTGGTACCCGTCTGGCGCATGAACTGGAGGCTGCGCCGCATCCCATCCACGAGCTCCTCGCGGCTTGCTTCGCGGAGCAACTGGTGTTTCAAGCCGTCCGGCGGCGCGACGAGTTCTTCGAGCGTGAGCCCGCGCCCCGCCTCCTTCGCGATGGAGTCCCCGAGGTGCGTGTGCGCGTTCACGAACGCCGGCAACACGATGTCCTCGGAGTCGGTCAACTCCTCGTCCAGTCGGACGACTTCGCCGTCCTCGACGACGAGCGTGCCCTCTACGGGCTCGTACGCCTCGCCCCAGAGGACGGTGCCGGAGAGTTCCATACCGGGAGGTACACCTCTGGTACCGTGAAGGTTACTCGACGGGGCTCGCTTCGCTCGCCACGCTACTTAAATTCCGCCAGCGACGCGTACCGCCCGGGCGTGTTCACGTCGCTGACGAGCGCGCCGTCGGTTTCGAGGCCGAGCACGCGCTCGGCGGCCTGCCCGACGGCTTCGACGTGCGACTCGGGCGCGTAGACGCCGAGACGCCACTGCTCGCGCTGGGCGACCTGGAGCGCGCGCACGAGCGTGGACTGCTCGTCCAGCCGGCGGACTTCGCCACCGACGAGCACGCCCGTCGTGGATTCGCGCATCGACGGCTTCCCCGGCACGTCGAGGATGACGGCGTCCGGGTCGACGCTGGCGTCGGCCGCGACCTGCGCTTCGAACTCGCGGACCTCGTCGTGGTCCGCGTCGAGGAGGTCGTCGCTGACATCGCCCATCTCCGCCCAGACGGCGCGCTTGTAGAGGTCGCGCTCGGCGAGCCGGCTGCCGAACTGCTGGCTCTGCTCGTGGCTGCGCAGCGCGACCGAGAGTTCGTGGTCGTCCATCCGGCGGAGCTGCTGGGCGTCCACTTCCGTGGTGTCCAGCAGGGCTTCGGTGCCGCGCCGCAGCATCGACTTGCTGATGCGGGCGACGTGATGGCTGTAGACGGTCGGGTTCATCAGCGCGCGCGCCAGTAGGAGGGATTCGGCCGTCTGGACGTTCCCCTCGTCGAGGACGAGATCGCCGTCGATGAACGTCAGCTCGCGGACGAGGCGACCGTGGTCGATAGTGCCGTAGGGGACGCCGGTGTGGTGGGCGTCCCGCACGAGGTAGTCCATCCGGTCGACGTCCAACTCGCCCGCGACGAGCTGACCGAGTTCGCCGTCACCGCGAATCAGCGCCGCAACCTTCTCGGGGTCGACGTCGTGGTCGTCGAGGACAGCCGCGACTTCGCCCTCAGTGACAAGTTCGTCGACGTCGTCGTGTTCTTTCCCGGTGCGGCGGGCGACGACGCCCTCGACGTTGTGGCTGTACGGGCTGTGGCCGACGTCGTGGAGGATGGCGGCGGCGTGCACGCGGTCGGCGCGCTGGCCGGCGATGCCGAGGTGGTCGAGCGCGCGGTCGGCGAGGTGGTAGACGCCTAACGAGTGCTCGAAGCGCGTGTGGTTCGCGGAGGGGTAGACGAGCGCGACGGTGCCCAACTGCTTGATGCGGCGGAGCCGCTGGACGGGCGGCGTGTCGAGGAGGTCGGCAGCGACGCCCCCGACCTCGATGTGGTCGTGGACGCTGTCCTTGATGGTCGTCATTAGGCGAGGGTTCGGCGTTCTCGCCTAAAAACCCGTGGCCCAGTCGTCTACGGGCTGACGGTCGCGTCTGCTACCGTAGCCGCGTTCGGAGGGGTTGTCCGCCCGCCCGCCGAATTCGAGGGCATGCGAAAACAGATTGCGGCTGTCGCCGTCGCAGCCCTCCTCGTGTTCGCCGGCTGTAGCGCCGGCGGGACCGGCGGCGCGACGACCGCGCCAGAGACGACAGCAGCCGGCGACGACCCGGTGTACGACTCGCCGCTGGACGCTCAGACGGTCGCACAGACCCACGAGTCAGTCGTCCGCGATGCGGGTACGTTCACGCTCGTCTCGACGTCGAACCAGACGCAGGGCGGTCAGTCCTTCGGCGTCGAGTCCTCGACTGCAGTCGACCTCGCCTCCGGGGCGTACTTCTCCCGACAGGAAGCCCGCGGCCAGACCGTCGAACAGTTCGGCTTCGGGAACGGCACGGCGTTCCAGCGCGTCTCCACGGGCTCCGGCCAGACGCAGTACATGATTCCCCAGCAGGCCCCGAACACGTCCCAGTTGGCAGGCAGCCAGCTCGAATCGTTCGTCGGAACGTTCTCGTTCTCCCACACGGGCACTGAGACCGTCGACGGCACGGACACCCACGTCTATGAGGCCGACGGCGTCGAGGACCTCAATCAGTCCGCGCCAGGCTTCGCCAGCCTCGACACGGAGAACGTCACGAGCATGAGCGCGCAGGTCTACGTCACCAGCGACGGCCTCGTGAAGCAGTTCGGCTACTCGATGACGCTGTCCACGAGTAACGGTGAGGCAAGCGTCTCCACCGAGCAGCAGTACGTCGACGTCGGCTCGACGACCGTCTCCGAGCCCGCGTGGCTCGACGAGGCGCGCGCGAACACCTCCGCCTGATTCTGCGCTCGTACTCCGGTGACGCAAGGGTTTACCGGACTGCGCCCCGACGACGAGCCATGACGACGTTCCTCGCCGGGGGGACGGGCACCCCCAAACTCCTCGCGGGCGGCCGCGAGGTCTTCGACCCCGCCGAACTCACGGTCGTCGCCAACACCGGCGACGACGTGGAACTCGGCGGCCTGCTCGTCTGCCCCGACATCGACACCGTGCTCTTCGAGGGCGGCGACGTACTGGACCGCGAGACGTGGTGGGGTATCGAGGGCGACGACGCGACGACCCACGACTACCTCACCGACCTCTCGCGGAACGCCGGCATCGAACCGGGGCCGCGCTACCTCCCCGCTGACCGACAGACGTCGGGCCGCGACCTCGCGCGCTGGCGGCGCTTCTCGGCGGCTTCGGAGTTCATGTTCATCGGCGACCGCGACCGGGCGGTCCACGTCCTCCGCACCAGCCTCCTCGACGAGGGTCACTCTCTCACTGAGGTCACGCGGACGCTCGCGGACGCCTTCGACCTCACTGTCGACGTCGTGCCGATGAGCGACGACCCGGTCGCGACCATCGTTCACACGCCCGACCGCGAACTGCACTTCCAGGCGTTCTGGGTCGCGGAGAACGGCGAGCCCGCCGTCGAGGACGTGGCGTTCCGGGGCGCGGCAGACGCCGCACCCGCGGACGCGGCCCTCGACGCGCTCCGCGACGGCCCCGTGATTATCGGGCCCTCGAACCCCGTCACGAGCATCGGCCCGATGCTTGCCCTCGACGGCGTGCGCGAGGCGCTCCGCGAATCGACCGTGGTTGCCGTCTCGCCGTTCGTCGAGGACGACGTGTTCTCCGGGCCCGCGGCGAAACTGATGGACGCGGTCGGCTACGAGCCGTCGACGGCAGGAGTCGCGGACGCCTATCCGTTCGCGGACGCGTTCGTCCTTGACGACGCCGACGGCACGAATCTCGACCGGCCGGTCGTCCGCACGGACACTGAGATGAACGACGACGTGGACGCCGAGCGCGTCGCTCGTGCGTGCCGGCGGGCCGTCGAGCGCGCAACTGGGGAGGTGGCCTGATGTTCGGGCCGCGCGTCGCGCTCGCGAGCCTCAGCGGCGAGTCCGATGCCGAGTGGGCACAAGCTTGCGCGCGCCCCGCTGGCGCCGCGTTCCTCGGCGGCATCGCCATCGACGAACCGACCCGCGACGCCGCCCGCGCGATGGTCGAACGCGACCGCGAGGAGTTCCTCCCCGCGGACCCAATCGCGTTCGTCGACGACCAGCTCGCCGAACTCGACGACGCGTTCCTGCGCGCTGGCGTGAACGTCCGCGCGGTCGAACTCGCCCCGCTCCGCGAGGTCGCGACGGTCTGTGCCGACCACGACGCGATACTCGAAGTGAACGCGCACTGCCGGCAGGACGAGATGTGCGACGTGGGCGCCGGCGAGGCGCTGCTGCGACACACTGACCGGCTCTGCGAGCAGGTCGAAATCGCTAGCGACGCGGGCGCGGCGGTCTCCGTGAAAGTCCGCGCGGAAGTCACGGGCGTCCACTTGCCGACGCTCGCGAAAGCCATCGAGCGCGCGGGCGCCGATGCGATTCACGTGGACGCGATGGACTCGCGGCGCGTCGTCCGCGACGTCGCCGAAGCCACGGACTGCTTCGTCGTCGCGAACAACGGTGTCCGCAGTCGGGAGGACGTCTTCGAGTACCTCGCGTACGGCGCGGATGCGGTCAGCGTCGGGCGGCCGAGCCGCGACCCCGAGGCGGTGCAGTCGGTGTATGCGGCGGTCAAGGAGTGGTTCCTGTGACGCCCGCCGAGCACGCCGAACTCGCGCTGCTCGTGGAGGTCGCGGGCGCGCCGAAACCCGGGAACGTTGACCGCGAGCGCGACCTCGCTGACCTCCACTTCGAGCAGTTCCTCGCCGGCGCAGTCGGTGCGCGCGACGGCCTCGAAGCCGCCCAGGGCGGGCCGGTTGGCGATGCGTTCGAGGCCGCGGTCGCGGGGATGGCCGACGGTAGCGGGACGAACACGCAGTTCGGGTGCTTGCTGTTGTTGACGCCGCTCGTGCGCGC
>CAXREU010000129.1:0-12076 GCA_964229715.1 Halobacterium sp. | reverse complement strand
CCGGAACGCGTCCTCGACGAGTTCGCGGTGCTCGCGCGCGAGCCCGGCGTGGTGGTACGCCGCGCCCTTCTCCACGGCGTCCGCGAGGTCGTCGCTGGTCTCCGTGTCGCTGACGCCCCGGATTTCGTCGGCGACCTCCCGGAGGCGCTGCCGGTCGTCGTCGCTGATGCCCTGCTTCGTCACGTCCGCGAGCCGACGCGCCGCGGCTTCGGCGTTCCGCCGCGAGTTCACGAACACGAGCGTTGAGCCGTCGTCCGCGAGCGTGTCCTCCACGATGGCGGCGGTCTGGCTGTCGCTGCCGCCGGTTGCAAGCTCCTCTTGCGTGCCGTCGTCGTAGTGGACGGCCTGTCCGTAGTGGACGCCCGTCCGGAGGTCGATGGGGCGCCACTCCGAGTCCACGAGTTCGGCGTCCAGCCACTCCGCGATTTCGTCGGCGTTGCCGACCGTCGCCGACAGCGCCACCACCTGGAGGTCCTGCACGCGCTGGCGGAGCTTCGCCAGCGTTACTTCCAGCGTCGGACCGCGGTGGTCGTCGTCCACGAGGTGGACCTCGTCCGCAACTACGCAGGAGAGGTCGTCAATCCAGCCGGCGCCGTTGCGCACGAGCGAGTCGACCTTCTCGGAGGTCGCGACGATGATGTCGTTGTCCGACAGCCGCGAGCCGTCGTCCTCGTAGTTCCCCGTGGAAACGCCGACGGAGAACCCGAACTGTTCGAACTCCTCGAACTCGGTGGCCTTCTCGCCGGCGAGCGCGCGCAACGGCACGATGTAGAGGGCCTTCCCGCCGTCCGCGACCGCCGACAGCATCGCCAACTCCGCAATCAGGGTCTTCCCGCTGGCGGTCGGCACGCTCGCGACGACGCTCTCACCCTCGGCGACGCCCGCCTCCACGGCCGCCGCCTGCGGCGGATAGAGCTCCTCGATGCCCCCCGATTCGAGGTGGTCGGCGACCCCCTCGGGGAGCCCGGGTACGTCCGCGACTTTCATTGCCCCGCAGTAGGCGCGTCCCGCGGTTTAAACTGTCGCACCGCTCGAACGTGGCTTTGCGTCTCCTGTGTGGCCACCGCTGTAACGTCGTCTGCGCTTCCTCGAAAACCCCGAGGCTAATCCACCCAATCACCGGCTCACCAACCGGTCCGGGGCTTTCGAGGTGTGCCCGTCGAGATGACGACGAGCAGCCGAGGAAACAGAGAATCTACGCGGGCAAGGAGAGCGTGTCGACGCGTTCGCCGCGTTCGGCGTCGTAGAGGTAGAGTTTCTCGATGTTCCACGTGACCGGGCCGACTTGGCGGCCGTCGACGTTCTCGATGGCGCGGCGGCCGCGGACGCCGTCGGCGTCGCGGGCGAGCGTGACGTGGGGGTCGTAGTCGTCGCCGCCCTCCATCACGGGCACGGGGTCGAACACCTCGCAGAGGCGCTGGTGGAGGCCGTGGAGACCGGGGCTCTCGACGGCGAGGTAGACGACGGGGCTGGAGCCGTTCGGCGGGTTCTCGAACGTGTCGACTTCGGCGACGCGGGCTTCGACCACGGGCGCGCCGGCGAGGGCGTCCTGCGCGGTCTGCCACGCGGTGCGGAGCTGCTTGCGGTCGTCGGCGGGGACGCGTTTGACGAGGAGGGTCTGTTCGCGGCGCTCGCGGACGCGAGCGAACCCCGACAGCGCCGGGCGGAGGTCCGCGGCGACCTCCTTGACCGCGTCCGGCACCGGAGCGTTCACGCTGTACACACGCTCTCGTGGGGGCTGGAGCGGGAAAGCGCTAACGTTAGATGACGTCGAGCAGCCACAGCACGATGAGCACGAGCACGACAGTGCCAACGAGCGGCGGAGCGAGACCGAGCAGGCCGCTGAGTACGCCGATGACTCCCTCGAGAACTTCGAGGGCGAGCCAGACGACCACGAGCACGAGCACGATTTTTAGGAGGTCTTCGACCTCGAGTTTTCCGCGGGCTGGTGGCATACGCGACCCGTTCGCGGACGACGCAGATAAGGATTCAGGCGGACGTGTGGTATGTTACCGCAGATGGCAAGACCACGGGACGGGAGCAACGTTTAAGCCCTCGGGACTGTTCGGAGCAGGTAATGACGCAGCCGACGGGTCACGCCCGCCGCTCGCCCTCGGTGAGCCGCGGGGCCGTCGGCTGTCCGGCGTCCTCCCGTCGCGTGCCGCGACGACCGGGGTCCTTCTGACCCCACTACAGCTACATCCCTCGTTTTCGGTCTCGCATCACTTCCCGACTACCGCGGCACACAACACACACGGAACACACAATGACAGGAGGAACGGTCGCGCTCGCCTTCTCCGGCGGGCTCGACACGACGGTCTGCGTACCGCTGCTGAAAGAAGAGTACGGCTACGACGACGTCATCGGCGTGACGGTCGACGTCGGCCAGCCCGAGTCTGAGTTCGCCGAGGCCCACGAGACGGCCGACGCGCTCGGCGTCGACCACTACGTCGTGGACGCGAAAGCCGAGTTCGCCGACCTCTGCTTCGAGGCGGTGCAGGCGAACGCCAGCTACCAGGGCTACCCGCTGGGCACCGCGCTCGCGCGCCCGGTCATCGCCGAGGCGATTCTCGGCGTCGCCGAGGAACAGGGCTGCACGGCGCTCGCACACGGCTGCACCGGGAAGGGCAACGACCAGCTGCGCTTCGAGGCCGTCTGGCGCGCCAGCGACCTCAACGTCATCGCGCCCGTCCGCGAACTCGGGCTCACGCGCGAGTGGGAAATCGACTACGCCGACGAGAAGGGCCTGCCGGTCGAGGCGGGCAACGAGGGCGAGTGGAGCATCGACACGAACCTCTGGAGCCGCAGCGTCGAGGGCGGCCAGCTCGAAGACCCCGGCTACGAGCCGCCGGAGGACATCTACGACTGGACGGACGCCCCCGACGACGAAACCGAAACCATCGATATCGAGTTCGAGCAAGGCGTGCCGGTCGCCGTCGACGGCGACGAGATGGAGCCGGTGCCGCTCATCGAGTACCTCACCGACCTCGCCGGGAGTTACGGCGTCGGCCGCACGGACATGATGGAGGACCGCATGCTCGGTCTGAAGGTCCGCGAGAACTACGAACACCCGGCGGCGACGACGCTGCTCACCGCCCACGAGGCGCTCGAACAGCTCGTCCTGACGAAAGACGAGCGCGACTTCAGCCAGCAGGTCAGCCAGCAGTGGTCCCAGAAGGCCTACGAGGGCCTCGTCGACCACCCGCTGATGGACGCGCTGAACGGCTTCTTCGAGGGTACGCAGGAGAAGGTCACGGGCACGGTCACTATCAAGTTCGAGGGCGGGCAGGCCCGTCCGGTCGCCCGCGAGAGCGAGTACGCGGTGTACTCCGCGGACGCCGCGAGCTTCGACACGGAGACGGTCAACGGCATCGAGCAGGGCGACGCGACCGGCGTCGCGAAGTACCACGGCTTCCAGTCCCGCCTCGCGAACGCGAGCAAGCCGGACCTCAAGCCCGACGGCGGCAGCGAGGCGCAGAGCGCCTCGGACAGAGCGAGCGGCGGAGCCGCGAGCGACGAGGCGACCGACGAATGAGCGGGGAGAACGACGGCACGGTGGTGCGCCGCGACCGCTTCAGCGGCGGCCCCGCGCGGTCGTTCCTCTCCTCGATGGACGCCGACCACCGCATCTTCGCGGCGGACCTCGCAGTCGACCGCGCGCACGTCGTGATGCTCGCCGAACAGGGTATCATCGACAGCGACGAAGCCGCGACGATTCTGGACGCACTCGACGGCGTCGAGGAGGCCGGCTTCGACGCGCTCCCCGACGGCGAGGACGTCCACGAAGCAATCGAGACGGCGGTCGTCGAGCGCGTCGGCCCGGTCGGCGGGAAGATGCACACGGCGCGCTCGCGCAACGACGAGGTTGCAACCTGCATCCGGTGTCGCCTCCGCGAGGACCTCCTGGACGCCCTCGACGCCGTCCTCGCGCTCCGCACGGCGCTGGCGGAGGTCGCGGAAGCCGAAGCGGAGACCGTGATGCCGGGGTACACGCACCTCCAGCCCGCGCAGCCGACGACGGTCGCGCACTGGGCGCTCTCCTACGAGGGGACGCTCGCGCGCGACACCGGCCGGCTGCTGGACGCGTTCGACCGCACCAACGAGTCGCCGCTGGGCGCGGCGGCGTTCGCGGGCACCACGTTCGACGTGGACCGCGAGCGCACCGCCGACCTCCTCGGGTTCGACGGTATCGTGACGAACTCGATGGACGCGTCGGCGAGCCGTGACTTCCTCCTCGAGACGGTGGCGGCGCTGTCCTCGGTCGCGGTGACGTGCTCGGGGCTCGCGGAGGACGTCGTCCTGTTCGCGAACCGCGGGTTCGTGGAGTTGCACGACGACTACTCCTCGACGTCCTCGATTATGCCCCAGAAGAAGAACCCGGACACGCTGGAACTCGTGCGCGCGACCGCGGGCGACGCGGTGGGCGCGTACACGAGCCTCGCGACGACGCTGACGGGGCTGCCGCGCGCGTACAACCGCGACCTCCAGCGTGCGACGCCGCACGCGTGGGACGCCGTCGACGACGTGACGGACGCCGTGGAAGTGGCTGCGGGCGCGGTCGCGACGGCGGAGTGGCCCGCCGAGGAGCTCGAGGCCGCAGCAGGTGACGGGTTCTCGACGGCGACCGGCGTTGCGGACGCACTTGCGGCGGCGGGGATGCCGTTCCGCACCGCGCACGAGATCGTAGCGCTCGCCTCAGAACAGGGCGCGGACCTCGACGCGGTGGACGCGGCGGCCCGCGAAGTCACCGGGAAGCCGCTGTCCGAACTCGCCGACCCCGAGGTCGTGGCCGCGGCGCTGGACCCCGTGACGAACGTCGCACAGCGCGACTCGACGGGCGGCCCCGCACCGGACGCGGTTCGCGACGCGCTCGACGACGTGCAGGCCGAACTCGCGGCGGACGAGGAGGCGGTCGCGGACCGCGAAGCGGCGCTGGCCGCGGCGGCCGACGACCTGGCCGCGGAGGTGGCGTCGTATGAGTGAGGAAGTCGCCCGCGAGCAGCTGACTGGAACGCCAGCCAGCCTGCGACGAGAGCGACCGCCCCTCCGTGGGCAAATAGACAACATACTTACTACGTATCTGGCTCCGATTGGTCGCTCTTTTCGCGCGCTCTCGCGCCGTTAGCTGCTGCTCTCGTTCGTAAAAGAAGTTTGACAGGTCCGATTAGCTTAAGTGCTACCAGTGAGAACGTGGGAGTGCTATGAGCACATGTCCCGAATGCGGGTCCGACGTGGCCCTGCACGACGACCTCGAAGTCGGCGAAATCGTCGACTGCGACACCTGTGGCACCGAACTGGAAGTCGTCGACACCGCCCCGCCGGTCCTCGATCGAGCGCCCGAGCTCTCCGAGGACTGGGGGGAGTAAGTTGCGCGTCGGCATCCTGTACTCCCGGATTCGGAAGGACGAGAAACTGCTGCTGGCCGAGCTTCGCGAGCGCGGCCACGACGTCGAGAAAGTCGACGTCCGCAAGCACGGGTTCGGGCTCGACGGCACCGACGCCGCCCTCGCAGACTGCGACCTCGTGGTGGACCGCTGCCTGGCGACCAGCCGCAGCAAGTACGCCACGGAGTTCTGCGAGCACTACGACGTCCCCGTCGTGAACAGCCCCGACACCGCGGCCGTCTGCGCGGACAAAGTGCGGACGAGCCTCGCGCTGGATGACGCGGGACTCCCCACGCCCGACACCACGGTCGCGTTCACCACCGAGAGCGCGCTGGAGGCCGTCGAGTCGTACGGCTACCCCTGCGTGCTGAAGCCCGTCGTGGGCTCGTGGGGGCGCCTGATGGCGAAACTCGACTCGCGGAACGCCGCGGAAGCGGTCCTCGAGCACAAGGCGACGCTGGGGCACTACGAGCACAAGGTGTTCTACATCCAGGACTTCGTCGCGAAGCCGGGCCGGGACATCCGCGTGCTGGCGACCGACGGCGAGCCCGTCGCCGCGATGACGCGCTCGGGCGACCACTGGCTGACCAACGCCGCGAAGGGCGCGGAGACGAACTCCTTCGAAGTCGACGAGGAGGTCGCCGACCTCGTCGAGACCGCCAGCGACGCGGTCGGCGGCGGCCTGCTCGGCGTCGACTTGATGGAGACCGGCGACGGCTACACCGTCCACGAGGTCAACCACACCGTCGAGTTCAAGGCGCTGAACGAGGCCAGCGACGTCGACGTCCCGGCTGCGGTCGTCGACTGGCTGGAGGACCGCGCGGCCGCGGAAGTGGAGGTGGCGCCCTGATGGCCGGCGATACGACTGCGACGGTCGTCGGCGGGAGCGGGTTCGCGGGCGGCGAACTCCTCCGCCTGCTCGCCGGCCACCCCGACTTCGAGGTGGCGCAAGCGACCAGCCGCGAGTACGCGAACAAGACCGTCGGGAGCATCCACCCGAACCTCCGTGACCTCGACCTGCGCTTCACGCCGCCGACGGACCTCGACTCCGTCGACGTGCTGTTCGCGGCGGCGCCCCACGGCGTCGCGATGGACCACCTCGACGAGTGGCAGGACGCCGCGGACACCGTGGTCGACCTGAGCGCGGACTTTCGCCTCGAAACCGAATCACAGTACGACCAGTGGTACGACGGCCACAGCGCGCCCGAGCACCTCGCCGACGCGGTGTACGCGCTCCCCGAGCTCAGTCGGGGCGACCTGCCGGGCGCGGACCTGATTGCGGGCGGCGGCTGCAACGCCACCGCGACGATTCTCGGCCTGCTCCCGCTGCGGGAAGCCGGCCTCCTCGAGGACGCGCACGTCGTCGTGGACGTGAAAGTCGGCTCCTCGGAGGGCGGCGCGGGCGGCGGTCCCGCCGCCTCGCATCCCGAGCGCTCGGGCGTCGTGCGTCCGTACGCGCCGACGGGCCACCGCCACGAAGCCGAAATCGAGCAGGAGCTCGGGCTCTCGGTCTCCTTTACTGCGCACGCCGTGGACATGGTTCGCGGCGCGAGCGCGACCTGCCACGTGTTCCCCGAGGAGACACCCTCCACGGGCGACCTCTGGAGCGCGTACCGCGGGACGTACGAGGACGAGCCGTTCGTGGACATCGTCGCGGGCGGCAGCGGCGTCTACCGCTACCCCGAGCCGAAGGCCGTCGCCGGCACGAACGGCGCGGAAGTCGGCTTCGAACTGGACGAGGACAACGGCCGAATCGTGGCGTTCTCGGCCATCGACAACATGATGAAAGGCTCCGCGGGCCAGGCCGTCCATGCGGCGAACGTCGCGCTCGGCTTTGAGGAGTCCGCGGGCCTCGACCAGCTCGGGTTGCACCCGGTGGGGAGTCCATGACGGTAGTGGTCAAAATCGGCGGCGCGCGCGCCGTCGACCCGGCGGGCGCGGTGACCGACGTCGCGCACCTCTCGGTGAACGACGAGGACGTCGTGGTCGTCCACGGCGGGTCGACGGCGGTCGACGACGCGCTCGACCAGATGGGTAAGGAGCCCGAGTACGTCGAGTCGCCGTCGGGTGTCACCGGCCGGTTCACGGACGCGGAGACGATGGACATCTTCGAGATGGCGATGGGGAAGGTCAACACCGACCTCGTCGCGGCGTTCGAGAACGCGGGCGTGCCCGCAGTCGGCCTCAACGGCGTCGACGGGAAGCTGCTGACGGGGCCGCGGAAGTCCGCGGTGCGCGTCGTCGAGGACGGCAAGCAGAAGATTCGCCGCGGCGAGCACTCCGGCACCATCGAGGCGGTCAACACCGACCTGCTGGAGACCCAACTCGACGCGGGCTACGTGCCCGTGGTGTCGGTGCCGATGTTCGCCAAAGAGAGCGGCGACGAGGAGGAGTGGACGCCCGTGAACGCGGACGCGGACCGCGCGGCGGCGGCCGTCGCGGGCGCGCTCGACGCGACGCTGGTCGTGCTGACCGACGTCGAGGGCGTCTACGCGGACCCCGACGACCCGAGTTCGCTCATCGAGGAAGTGCTGACCCCGGCGGACCTCGACGGCGCGAAGGAGGCCGCGGAGGGGTTCATGACGAAGAAGGTGCTGGCGGCGACCGAAGCACTCGAAGGCGGCGCGGAGTCGGTCGTGGTGTCGGACGCGAACCGCCGCGACCCCATCGTCGCCGCGCTCGAAGGCGCTGGCACGCGCTTCAGCCCGGAGGCCCTCTCATGAGTGGGTTCATCTTCGGGGAGAAGCCCATCCAAATCGCGTCCGGCGAAGGGCCGTACGTTTACGACGACGACGGGAACGAGTACCTCGACATGGGCGCGTCGTACGCGTGCGCGCCAGTCGGCCACTGCCACCCCGACGTGGTGGAGGCCGTCGAGTCCCAGGCCAGCGACCTGCTGTTCGTGCAGGGCTCGTCCCCCACCGAGACCCGGACCGCGCTCTACGACCGCCTCGGCGACCTCGCGCCCGGCGACGTCGAGAACGTCTGGCTCTGCAATTCGGGGACCGAAGCGAACGAGGCGGCGCTGAAGTTCGCGCGCCACGCGACCGGCCGCGAGAAGGTCGTCGCGGCCAAGCGCGCGTTCCACGGCCGCACGCTCGGGTCGCTGGCGGCGACGTGGAAGCAGAAGTACCGCGAGGGGTTCGCGGTCCCCGAGAACGTCGAGTTCGTCGATTACGGGGACAGCGAGGCGCTCGCCGAAGCCGTCGACGACGAGACGGCAGCCGTCATCCTCGAACCGATTCAAGGCGAAGGCGGCGTCCATCCCGCGCCCGAGGGGTACTTGCAGGCCGCCCGCGACGCCTGCGACGAGACGGGCGCGGCGCTCGTCTTCGACGAGATTCAGACCGGGCTCGGGCGCACGGGCTCGCTGTGGGCGTGCGAGCAGGCCGGCGTCGTGCCGGACGCGCTCACCGTCGCGAAGGGGCTGGGCAGCGGCCTCCCCATCGGCGCGACGCTGGTCGCGGACTGGCTCGCGGAGGACAGCGGCGACCACGGCTCGACGTTCTCCGGCGGCCCCGTACCGTGCGCGGCGGCGCTCGCGACGCTCGACGTTCTGGAGGACGACGACCTCGCGGCGAACGCGGCGAGCGTCAGCGACTACCTCCAAGAGCAACTCGCAGAGCTGCCGGTGCGTGACGTTCGCGGCGACGGCCTGATGATTGGCGTCGAGGTGAAACGGGGGGCGAACCGGGCGCTGCGCGCGCTCGCGATGAACCACGGAATTCTCGCGCTTCCCGCGGGCCGCACCGTGGTGCGCTTCTTACCGCCGCTAACTGTTACGGAGTCCCACGCCGACCGCGTGGTCGACGCGCTCGCCGAGGAGCTATGACCCCACGGAACCTCCTCCGCGACCTCGTCTCGACCCCCTCCGTTTCGGGTGCGGAATCCGAGGCTGCCGGCGTGCTCGTGGACTACTTCGAGAGCCACGGCCGCGAGGCGTGGACCGACGACGCCGGCAACGTCCGCGCGCCCGGCGACGACAGCGTCCTCCTCACAAGCCACGTCGATACCGTCCCCGGCTACATCGACGTCCGCGTGGAGGATGGCGAACTCTGGGGTCGGGGCAGCGTCGACGCGACCGGGCCGCTGGCCGCGATGGCTGCGGCGAGCGTCGAGACTGGCGCGTCGTTCGCGGCCGTCGTCGAGGAGGAGACGACCTCGGCGGGCGCGCGCCACCTCGTCGAGGACCGCGCGGAGCCCGACGCCGTCGTGAACGGCGAGCCCTCGGGCTGGGACGCGCTGACGCTGGGCTACCGCGGGCTCGTCGCGGGCACCTACGAGGTCGCCACCGAGAGCGGCCACTCCTCGCGCCCCGAGCCCAACGCGGTCCAGATTGCGACCGCCTGGACCGAGCGCGTGCGCGCGGCGTTCCCCGACGACGACACCGTCTTCGAGTCGGTGACGGTCAAGCCCGTCTCCTTTGAGGGCGGCCTCGCGGAGGACGGGACCGCCGTCGAGGCGACCGTGGAGATGCAGTTTCGGCTGCCGCCCGGTACCACCGCCGACGACGTCTACGAGACGGTCGCGGACTGCACCGAGGCGGGCACGGTGACGTGGACGGAGTCGATTCCGCCCGTCATGGCGAGCCCGCGGACGCCCGTCGCGGGCGCGCTCCGTGCGGGCATCCGGGACGCGGGCGGCGACCCCACGCACCTCCGGAAGACCGGCACGAGCGACGCGAACATCTACGCCGGCGCGTGGGACTGCCCCGTCGCCACTTACGGCCCTGGGGACTCCAACCTGGACCACGCGCCCGACGAACGCATCGACCTCGTCGCCTTCGACCGCGGCGTCGACGTACTCACTACCGCAGCAGACAGGCTATGCACTTCCTGACAATCGACGACCTCACGACCGACGAACTGGCCGACGTCGTAGACGACGCGGCCGCGTTGAAGCGCGCGCAAGCCGACGGCATGCCACACGAGGCCCTCCCCGGGCGCTCGCTGGCGATGCTGTTCGAGAAGCCGTCGACGCGAACCCGCGTGAGCTTCGAGGTGGGGATGACCCAGCTCGGCGGTCACGGCGTCTTCCTCGGCGACGACGACATCCAACTGGGCCGCGGCGAACCCGTCGCGGACACCGCTCGCGCGCTCGGCCGGTACGTCGACGCCGTGATGGCGCGCGTCTTCGACCACGACGACCTCGAAGAGATTGCCGCGCACGCCGACGCGCCGGTCGTGAACGGCCTCACCGACGACGCCCACCCGTGTCAGGCGCTCGCGGACCTCCTGACGCTCCGGGAGGTCGTCGGCGACTCCGGCACCGTGGCGTGGGTCGGCGACGGCAACAACGTCGCGGCGTCGTTCACCGTCGGCGCGGCGATGATGGGCTACGACGTGCAGGTGGCGACGCCCGAAGGGTCGGCCTCGACGACTCTGTCGTCGCGCGCGCCGAGGAGCACGGCGACGTGACCGCGACCGCGGACCCCGAAGCCGCCACCGCGGACGCCGACATCGTCTACACGGACGTCTGGGTGAGCATGGGTCAGGAGAGCGAGCGCGAGCAGCGCCTCGACGCCTTCGAGGGGTTCCAGGTCGACGACGACCTGCTCGGCGACGCCGCGTTCATGCACTGTCTGCCCGCGAACCGCGGCGAGGAGGTCACCGCCGACGTCATCGACGGCCCGCAGTCCGTCGTCTGGCAGCAGGCCGAGAACCGCCTGCACGCCCAGAAAGCGCTGCTCGTCGAACTCGTCGACTGAACGCGCCACTTCCGGACTTTTCTCGCGACGGCGCACTCCGGTCGGACTGAGCGCTGGCAAAAGCCGCAACACCCGCCCCGTATTTGTGTCTCCGTCACCGAGACGTGAGCATGACTGACCTCTCGCTGGGCGGCCCGACGCCCGACGTCGTCGACGACGGCGTCTGGCTGGCGTGCGTCGAGTGCGGCGACACCGTCGCGCCGTTCGACGACGTGGTGTACGAGTGTCCGGACTGCGGCGGCCTGCTGGAAGCCCGCTACGACGAGTATCCGACGTTCGACGAGTTCGCCGGCGACGGCGTCTGGCGGTACGCGGCCGGCCTGCCGTTCGACGAAGGCGTCTCGATTCGGGAGGGGAACACGCCGCTGTACGACGTCCCCGAAATCGAGGCCGAAGCGGACGTCGCGGACCTCCGCGTGAAACACGAGGGCGCGAACCCGACTGGCAGCTTCAAGGACCGCGGCATGACCGTCGGTGTGAAGGTCGCCGACCGCCTCGGCGTCGACCGACTCGCCTGCGCTTCTACGGGGAACACGTCCGCGGCGCTGGCGGCGTACGGCGCTCGCGCGAACACGCCCGTGCTCGTCCTCCTCCCCGCCGGCAAGGTCGCTGCGGGGAAGGTCGCGCAGGCGGCGCTGCACGGCGCGCGCATCTGCGAGGTGGACGGCAACTTCGACGACTGCCTCGACGTCGTCGCGGAACTCGCCGACCGTGGGGAGGCGTATCTGTTGAACAGCCTCAACCCGTTCCGCCTGGAGGGCCAGAAGACCATCGGCCTCGAAATTCTGGAGCAGTCCCGGGACGCCCACGGCCACCTCCCGGACCGCATCGTGCTCCCCGTCGGGAACGCGGGGAACACGGCGGCGCTGTACAAGTGCTTCCGCGAACTCGTCGAGGCGGGCGAGCTCGAGGAGTCCGAAATGCCGAAGCTCACGGGCGTGCAGGCCGAGGGCGCGGCGCCGATGGTCGAGGCCGTCGAGAAGGG
>CAXREU010000128.1:0-17228 GCA_964229715.1 Halobacterium sp. | reverse complement strand
CGACCCGCCAGTCGCGGACCACAGACTCGTCGCGGACGCCAACAACCCCCGGCTCTACCGCGTCGCCGTCAGCGACGCACCGCCCGTACCGCTGTACCCAATCGACGACCGCATGGAAGCCTCGCGCCTCGACGTCTCCTCGTCGGCGGACGGCGTGGACGCGCGGCTCCGGTTCCCCGACCGGGAGAGCCTCTCTGAGTTCCAGCCGCGCGTCGAAGCCCGCGGCGTCGACGTCACCCTGCGCGGCGTCTACAGCGACACCGAGACCGCGCTCGGCGACGAGTACGGCCTCTCCGCGAAACAACGCGAAGCCCTCGTGACCGCCGCGGAACTCGGATACTACGACGTCCCCCGGCAGGCGTCGCTGTCCGATGTCGCCGACGAGCTCGGCATCTCCCCGCAAGCGGTCAGCGAGCGCCTCCGCCGCGGTATCAAGGCGTTCGTGCGGGAAGGGCTGGATTAGCGGAAACTGTCATACGGCTGCCGACCGACTCGCAACTGTGAACACTCGCGCACTCGGTCTGGTGCTCGCCGTCGTCGTGGTGCTGAGCGGTTGCTCGGCGCCGCCCGTCGACGGAACACCCGAATCACCGGGGAGCGACGTTCGGGTGCACGTCGTCGACGACCACGCCGACGCGTCGGTCGTCACGGTCAGTACTGCGCCCGCCGGCCACGAGGGCCTCGCCGTCGAACTCGTGAACGAAACGGTCCTGGAGTACCCGGACGCGCGCGGCATCGAGGACCTCCCGGAGGCGGTCGTCCCGCAGACGGTCTCCTTCCGGCCAATCGGCGACGGCGTGGAGTCGCGGACGTACCGCTGGAACGGCACGCAGAACACGACCGCGCTGTTCGAGAACGTCCCGCGGAACGCCACGGTCTTCTACTCCGTCGCGACGCCCACTGGCGACGAGCCGATGCGGACGCTCGGCCGACTCACCTGCGGACCCGAAGCCACGCTCACCGAGGTCACCATCCGCATCAACGCCGACGGCAGTATCGCAGCGGGCAACAACTGCCAGGTCGACTGACGCGACCGCGGCCGCGACCGCGGGACCGCGACGCCTTTGTACCGCAGGCATCCACCGAGTAGTATGCGCGTCGAGAACTCCTTCATCCCCGCACCCGGCGTCGGCGAGACCACCGAGCGACGCCTCTGGCAGCACGGCGTCACGCACTGGGACGACTTCGACGCGAGCGCGCCCGGCGTCGGCGAGACCACTGCCGCGAACGTCCACGCGTTCATCGACGACGCTCGCAGCGCGCTCGACACCGGCAACACCCAGTTCTTCGCCGAGGCGTTCCCGAACAACGCCCTCTGGCGGCTCTACGAGAACGTCGCCGACGACGTCGCGTTCTTCGACATCGAGACCACCGGCCTGGACAAGCGCAGCAGCGACGTGACGACGGTGAGCGTCCACCACGGCGGGAGCACCGAGACGCTCGTGCGCGGCGTCGACCTCACGAGCGAGAACCTCGCGGAGCTGCTGGACGCCTCGCTGGTCGTGTCGTTCAACGGGAAACGCTTCGACCAGCCGTTCGTCGAGCACAACTACGACGTCAGCGTGGACGCGCCGCACCTCGACCTGATGTACCTCTGCCGGCGCCTCGACCTGACCGGCGGGCTCAAGCAGGTCGAGCAGGACCTCGGCATCGACCGCGGCGGGATGGACGTCGACGGCCGCGAGGCCGTCCGGCTCTGGCACCGCTACGAGGACGGCGACGAGGCCGCCCTCGACAAGCTCGTGGAGTACAACCGCTACGACGCCCAGAACCTCCAGACGCTCCTGGATACGGTCGCGGGCCGGCTCCACGAGGAAGTGTTCGAGCCCCACGCCTGACCGGCGTCAGGCCTCCGTTTCTCCGTCGACGTCGACGACCGTCTCGAACAGCGGCGCGACGACCGCCGCGAGGTCGGCGTCCGGGTCGACAGCGAGGTGGGCGTGACAGCGACCGTTCGCGGTGTCGACGCGGTGCGTGACGGCGTGGAGGAACTGCACGAGCTGTTGGTAGCCGGTCTCGTCGGTCGGCCGCGGCAGGCCGTCCACGCAGACGACGAGCCGGTCGGGTTCCGTCACGTCGCCGTCGAGGTTCGCAATCGTGTCCGAGACCGCGATGCCGGCCTCCGACAGCGCGAGGTCGTCGTAGACGCCCGTGTCGTACCGGTCGTCGACGCTCGCGCAGCAGCGCCCGCTCGGCGCGTCGGTGGTCGCACGGATGCGGTACGCGCGGCGCGAACTCTCGTCCGCGAGCCGGCGGCAGGCGTCGTCGTGACTGGTTTCGCCGAGAACGAGCGTCGTTCCCTCGCGGGCGTCGCCGACGTCCGGCGTGCCGGCGAGGCGCTCTGCGTCGCCGTTCATCGATGATTCTATCGACAGGTTGACGGTTAATCGTTGTGGCTCCCGTCGCCGGCGAGCACCGCCG
This sequence comes from Halobacterium sp., assembly GCA_964229715.1. Classification (GTDB taxonomy): domain Archaea; phylum Halobacteriota; class Halobacteria; order Halobacteriales; family Halobacteriaceae; genus Halobacterium. The sequence goes on along the minus strand of CAXREU010000128.1, from coordinate 14,807 downwards.
CGTCGTCAGCGTACTCCGCGATGGCGGCCCGGTCGCCCGTCAACCCCGTGCCGACGTAGTACGACGCACACGCGTTCGCGAGCCACAGCGACGGCTCCCACGCCCACTCGCAGGCCCGCGCGAATCCGAGCGCCGCCGAGAAGCGGTCGCCGCCGCCCGTGAACCGGGAGACGTTCGCCGTCTCGAAGTTCGGCACGCCGGCGACGCCCTCGCGCGTGGCGGCGACCGCGCGCTCCTCGCCGTGCATCACGGCTCCCGTAATACCCGCGAGTTCGCGGAGCCCACGAGCTTCTTCGACGACGCTTCCCTCGACGCCGACCGCCGACGCCAGCGAATCGAGTTCCTCGTCGTTCGCGCTCACGACCACGCTGTAGCGGTCCGCGAGCGCGCCCAGTGCGTCCACGAAGCCCGCGCGCTCGGCGGGCGTGCGCACCGCGACGCCGCCCGGGTCGAGCACGAGCACGCCGCCCTCGCCCGGCCGGTCCGCCGCGCGGTGGAGCGCGTCCGTGGAGTTCGCCAGCGACGACCAGTTCGTCCAGACGACCGCGTCCGCGTCCAGCGCCGCCCCGCCGCCCGCGGCGAGGAGGTCGTCGTACGTCCACGTCCGGATGTCCGTCGACTCCGTCGTCAACATCATCGCGGAGTCCTCGAACTCGTAGACGTTCACGGACGCGGGCGCGCCCATCGAGTGAGCATCCGTGTCGAGCACGCCGAACACCTCGTGGTCGAGGTGGCCGTACAGGTCGACGTCCGCCCCGAGTTCGCGACCTTGTATCGCCGCGTTCACCGCCTGGCCACCGGGTTCGACGCCGCGGTGCTCGGTGACAAACGAGCGCTGGCCGCCCGACAGCTGCTCGACGAACACGCTGCGGCTCTCGGGGGCGTGCCCGCGGTCGAGCACCCCGAATCGGCGGTCAACGCTCCCGTCCGGCAGCATCGTCATCGTCGGAGCGGGGGCGTCAGCGAGCCGCGCGGCCAAGTCCATACGCCGTGGTTCGCGCGGCGCCACTAAACGGTTCCCGGATTCGCTACTCGCCGCGGATGCGCCGCGTCGCCGCGAGGAAGCCGTCGGCGTACGACTCGTCGAGCACCACCTGGGCGGCGTCGCGCGCGGCGTCATCGGCGTTGGCCACGGCGTAGGACTCGCCGGCCGCGTCGAACAGCTCCACGTCGTTCGCGGAGTCCCCGACGGCGGCGAAGTCCGCGGGCTCGTAGCCGAGCTCCTCCGCGACGACCTCCAGCGCCGCGCCCTTGCTCGGCTCGGTTGCCTTCACGTGGTACGCGAACCCTGTGTCCACGACGCTCAGGCCGTGCTCGTCCGCGAGGTCCGTGAGCACGTCCAGCGGCCGCTCGCGGTTGACCGCGAGTTCGGTCTCCCGCCAGCGGTTCACGAGGTCCGACTCCCCCCAGCCGAGGTCGAAGCCCGCGTCCGCGAACGCCTCGCGGACGTCCGCAGCGGCGGCCCGATCGCCGAAGTAGAACAGTTCCTCGTCCACGTACGCGACGCCGCCGTTCTCCGCGATGACGCGCTCGGCGACGCCGACGAACTGGCAGAGCGCGACCGGGTACGGCAGCGCCTTCCCGGTCGCAATCACGACCGGCGCTTCCCATTCCCGGAGCACGTCCAGCACGCGGCTGTCGATGGACCGGTCCGGGCGACTCAACGTGCCGTCGATGTCGACGGCGAGCGGCGCGACCATACCCGGAGAAGGGGGGTGCTGGCGTAAATGCCGTACTCTTCGCGGGCGCTCGCGCGTCAGGGCGCGTACGTCCCCTTGAGGAGCGCGTCGTCGAGGACGTGACCCTCGACTGCGGCTTCGACCTCCTCGCGGCCCGCGGACTCCGGCAGGTCGAGGTCCGTGTCGAGCGCGTACAGTTTGAACCGATACGTGTGCTCGCGGTCCGGCGGCGCCGGCCCGCCGTACCCGCGCTCGTCGAAGTCGTTGGTTCCCTCGGTGGCGCCGTCGGCGCTCGCGTCCCAGTTCTCGGGGATTTCCTCGACGCTCGGCGGGACGTTCCACACCGTCCAGTGGTCCCAGATTTTTCCGGCAGGCTCCCGGGCGTCCGGGTCGTCCACGACGAGCGCCAGCGACACCGCGTCGTCGGGGACGCCCGACACCGACAGCGGCGGATTGACGTTCGCGGCGTCGTGGCCGTACTGCTCGGGAATCCGGGCGCCGTCGTCGAACGCCGGACTGGACACGGACAGACTCACACGCGACCACTCCAGTGCATTGTCGGGACGCTCGCCCGGCACACACAAAAAGCTCGTCGCCGGTCGCGACGGGCCACGCGCGGGCCGTCCCGGCGCCGGGCGGCGAAGCCGGCGGGTATCAAAGGGGTTATTTCGTCGTTGGCTGTACGTTGAGGTGGCGACGCGCGCCGTGGTAGCTCAGTGGCCAGAGCAGTCGATTTGTAATCGACCGGTCGGGGGTTCAACTCCCCCCCACGGCTTCCTTCTCAGTCGTCGGTCGCGGCTTCCGGGCGGTAGCCGCGGCTGATGGCCTTCCACTTCCCGGTAGCGAAGCGGTAGTAGTTGATGACCGCGGGCGCGACCGTCTCCGCGAAGAACGCGAGGTAGACGCCGAGCAGTCCCAGCGACGTCGTCGCGCCGAGGTAGACCAGCGGAATCGCGAGCCCGAACATGCCGAAGACGCGGCTGTAGAACGGCCAGCGGGTGTCGCCCGTGGCGTCGAGCGCGCCCGCGACGGCTGCCGTGACGCCCTGCGGAATGATGGCGAGCGCGGCCGCGTACACCATCCCGACCGCGATGGGGACGCTCGCCGACCCCGGGTCCTCGACGAACAACACGACGATGTCGCGGGCGAAGATGGCGACGAGCGCGGCGAACAGCGTGTACGTGGCGACGGAGAACAGGACGATTTCGCGGCCGTAGGCCTCCGCGGTGGACTCGTCGCCGCGGCCGAGTTCCTGCCCGACGAGGCTGCTCGCGGCGAGGCCGAACCCCCAACCGGGCGCGTTCATGATGCCCCAGATGCGCCGCGTGACGACGTACGCGGCGACGACCTCGGAGCCGAGCAGGCCGACGAACGCCAGGAGGGGGAAGCGCGCGCCGGTCCAGACGGAGTTCCGGCCGACGACAGGCAGGCCGATGGTGACGACGTCGCGGCACGTCTCGCGGTCCCAGTAGCCGCCGAACGGGGAGACGGTGACCGGGAACGCGCCGACGAGCGGGAGGCGGCCGCGCGTGATGCCGACGACGAACGCTGCGACGATGACGACGTTGCTGACGACGGTGCCGAGCGCCGCGCCCTCCACGCCCCAGCCGAGCGCGAAGATGAACACGGCGTTCAGGCCGACGTTGACGACGGCGCCGCCCGCGCGCAACACCATCGCGGTCCACGCGTCGTCGGCGCCGATGAGCGAGCGGCTCCCGACGAGGTTGAGGCCGGCGAACGGGACGCCGAATGCGAGCACGCGGAGGTAGTCGGCGCCGTACGTGACGGCCGCGGGGTCGTCGGTCAGCAGGTCGATGAGTTCGACGGGGAAGAGGTAGAACAGCGCGGCGACCGGGAGCGTCGTCGCGAACACGAGCAGCGTGCTCGACCGGATGGCCTGCCCGAGTTCGTCGTAGGCTTCGGCGCTGAAGCGCTGGGAGACGAGCGCGATGGTCCCCGCCGCGAGCCCGCCGCCGAGGCTGAACGCGGCGCCCCAGAACGGGCCGGCGAACCCGACGCCGGCGATGGCGGAGCTCCCGAGGACGACGCCCACCATCGCGACGTCCGCGGCGCTCTTGGACATGCGCGCCACGCCGGTGACGATGCGGGGCCACGCGAGGTCCGAGGTCCGGCGGGCGCGCTCCTCGGAGATGAGGCCGAGGCGCGCCAGCGCCAGCCCGATTTCGCGGAGGAGCCGGCTGAACGGGTTCGGAACCACGACTACCTCGTGCTCGGCGTGGCCCCGACAAAAACGCAACTATTTCGGAACGAAATACGGAGATGGCTGACGAAAGTGGGTCGCCCGCCGCGCTACGCCCGCCAGCCGCGCGGCGTGTCGTTGAGGCGCTCGCAGCCGGCCGCGGTGACGACCACGAGGTCCTCGATGCGCACGCCGAACTCGCCGTCGAGGTAGACGCCGGGCTCTATCGAGAACACCATACCCTCCGCGAGCGGTCGGTCGTTGCCGCCGACGATGTACGGTTCCTCGTGGACATCGAGGCCGACGCCGTGGCCAGTGCGGTGGACGAACGCCTCGCCGTAGCCCGCGTCCGCGATGACCTCGCGCGCTGCGGCGTCCACGTCCTCCGCGGGCACGCCCGGTTCGACCGCGTCGATGGCGGCCTTCTGGGCTTCGCGGACGACCTCGTGGACGCGCTCGAACTCGGCCGGTGGGTCGCCCGCGAACACGACCGTGCGCGTCTGGTCGCTCGGGTAACCGTCGACGCGCGTCCCGAAGTCCAACACCACGGGGTCACCGCGTTCGATTTCGCGCTCGGAGCGGTGGTGGTGCGGTTTCGCGCCGTTCGGCCCGCTCCCGACGATGGTCTCGAAGGAGGTGCCGTCGCCGCCGTGAGCGACGAGGCGGTCCTCGACGAACCTCGCAAGTTCCCGCTCGGTCATCCCGATGGCGTCCGCACCGAGGTCGCAGACATTCTCCATTGCGGCGTCGGCGGCGTCTGCGGCGCGACGGAGCGCGTCCAGCTCGGCGTCGTCCTTCTGCACGCGCAGCGGCCCGAGCACTTCGTCCGCGAGCCCCCACGTCGCGTCCGGGAGCGTCGCGCGGAGGTCCTGGGTGAAGCGCGCCCACATCGTCGGGTCCACGAGCAGTTCGCCGTCGGTCATCCCGAGGTCCCTCGCGGTTTCGGCGACCAACTCGGTCGGGTCCTCGACGTCCGCCCACAGCCGGATGTCCTCGACCCACGTCGCCTCGCGGAGCTGTTCGCCATACAGCTCGGGCGCGACGACCGCCGGGTCGCCCTCGGCGGGCACGAACAGGAAGAGGTGGCGCTCGCCGGGCTCCTCGCGGAACCCGCCGAGATAGTAGCAGTTCGGGCTCGGGAACAGGACGACACCGCTGGCGCCGCGCTCCCGGAGTCGCTGCTGGCACTCCCGGGTGCGCGCCTGGAACGCTGACATGCCGGTAGGTCGCTCGTGGACGCCCTTAACAGTAGTCGAGTGGAACGGTGCCCGGGTAGAATCGGCGGCGACCACCCCCGAAGGTCCGTGGTAACCCGACTCTCGGAAGCGTTATCCCCGGAGCGGCCCTACGGTTGTTTGTAATGGCAGAAGGCAAGGTTGACTTCTTCAACGACACTGGCGGCTACGGTTTCATTTCGACTGACAGCGACGACGTGGACGACGACGAGGACGTTTTCTTCCACATGGAGGACATCGGCGGTCCCGACCTCGAAGAGGGTCAGGAAGTCGAGTTCGACATCGAATCGTCCCCCAAGGGCCCGCGCGCGACGAATCTCGTCCGCAACTAAGTCCTACCCGCCGTCGCTTTCAGTGACGGCCGACGTTCCAATTTTTTGAGACGCGACACGACGTAGCGACCGCTGTGTGTACGCACGCATCCCGAGTTCGAACAGCGAGTCGTGCGACTGCGGACGGTTTTTCTAGTGGCGGCGTCTCCACTCGCGTATGGCACTCACGGAGACTCTCGGGGACGCGCTGGCGGGCCGAGCGTACCAGTTGATAGGCGTGGTGTTCGGCGTGGCAGCGATAGCGCACTTCGCACTGTGGGCGCAGGCGCCCGACCAGTCGCTGGACACTGCGGTCGCGACGGGCGACGTGAGCGCGGCGATGCCGGAAGTGGTCGCGTACGCGCAAGGTCACCCCGCGTACTTGCTGGCGTTCGTCGTCGGTGCGGTGTTGCTCGTGCGCCGACCCTGAGTTTCGCTCCCGGAACCCTCTACTTGCTCCGCGCCGACGGTCGACTGTGTACCGGAGTGGCCACTACGGCGCCGCGTTGCTCGCGTACGCACCCATCTTGTACGTCCTGGGCTCGCTGGGCCGCGTCGTCGCGGCTGCGGTGGGGCTGGCGCTCGTGCTCGCGCTGACGCCGCTGCCCGACGCGGACCACGACATCCCGCTGATTTCGCACCGCGGCGTCACGCACACGCTGCTGTTCGCAGGGGTCGTGGGCGCCCTCGTCGGCGGCGCAGCGTGGCTCCTCACTGGCCCCGGCGGACTCGCGCTCGCACCCGACCAGGCCGTCGAGATTACTGTGGGTGCGGGCGGAGTCGCGGCGTTCGCGATTCTCGCGCACCTGCTGGCGGACGCGCTCACGCCGATGGGCGTCGCCGCGCTGTGGCCGGTGTCGAGCACGCGCTACTCGCTGGGGCTGACCCCCGCCGACAGCACCGTCTGGAACGTCGGCCTGTTCGCCCTCGGCGTGTTCGCGACGGCGGCCGCGGTGGTGCTCGCCACTCCTCTCGCATAATTTACATAATCGAATTTTTGCGAGGGCTTATGGCCCGTGTCCGTGTACGTCCGCCCATGAGCGGCTCCGACACGCCCCTCGACGGCGCGCCCCTCGACCCGGACGGCAGCCTCGACGACAGTCTGCCGCCCGCCGAGGCGTTCGCGCTGCTCGGGAACGAGACCCGAATCACCATCCTGCAGGAGCTGTGGCTGGCGCCCGACCACCCGGTCGCGTTCTCGGACCTCCGCAAGCGCGTCGGGATGAAAGACAGCGCGCAGTTCAACTACCACCTCTCGAAGCTCACCGACCACTTCGTGCGGCAGGTCGAGGGCGGCTACGAGTTCCAGTACGCCGGCGAGAAGGTCGTCCGCGCCATCCTCGCGGGGACGTTCACCGAGCGCGTCGAACTGGAGTTCCCGGTGACCGGCGACTGCTTCGACTGCGGCGGCTCGCTCGAAGCGGCGTACGCCGACGAGCGCCTGACCGTCCGGTGTGCGGACTGCGGGAGCGTCTACGGCCGGTACGCGTTCCCGCCGGGCGGGCTGCGCGACCGCTCGACGACCGAAATCGAGGCGGCGTTCGACCAGCGCGTGCGCCACCTCCACTGTCTGGCCGCGGACGGCGTCTGCCCGGAATGCGGCGGCCGCGTGGACACCGCCGTCGTCCCCGACGACGAAGACCTACTCGGGCTGGACGTGCGCGTCGACCACACGTGCGTGCAGTGCCAGCACACAATCTCCTCGCCGGTCGGGCTGTCGCTTTTGGACAACTCCAGCGTGGTGGCGTTCCACGCCGACCACGGCGTCGAACTCGACACGCGCAAACACTGGACGCTCCCGTGGTGCGTGACCGACGACTCCACGAGCTACGACGCCGACCCGACGCGGGTGACGGTGACGATTGTACTGGACGGCGAGGCGATGGACGTCACGCTCGACGGCGACCTCCGCGTCGTCGACACCGAGCGCCGCTGTGCGGACGCCGCCGACGACGCGGGCCGCGTCTCCGCGGACTGAGCGCGTTCGTTCGGCCACGAACAATAGGAAATAAAAATCCGGTTCGTCGGTTCTTATGTTTTCCCGACACGACGTGTCGCTGCCGGCGCTCGGAGGCACGGCCAGGGCACCACTGGGCGCGGAGACGGACGCCCTTATCCCTTCTCGCGCGCAATCTCGGCGCATGGAGACTACGACGGAGAGCACGTTCCGCGTGCTCGGCGCCGCCCCCGAGCACGCCGACGACCTCCTGTTGCTCGACCGGGCCGACCACGAGCCAGTCCGCGTCGCCGCCGACGGCTACGACGACCTCGCAGTCGACGCGCTCCGGCCCGGCTACCTCGTCGACGCCACGCTCGCGTGGGACGACGGCGACGCGCGCTTCGCCGCCCTCGACGTCCGCAAGCGCACCCTGTTCACGTACGCCGACGCCGTTTCGGGGCTCTGCGAGGCCGCGCTCGACACGATGGAGCAAGCCCACCAGGAGGGCACCGGCGTGCAGGGCCGGCCGACGTTCAGCGCGGACGGCGAACCCAACGGCGCGGTGTACGCGTTCGCCGAACAGCCCGGCGAGCGCGACGTCTTCGAGGAGATACAGACCGGCGCGCTCCCGCTGGAGCCGCTCATCGACCGCCTGAACGAGGAGGCAGACTGCGAGCACGAGGTGTTCGTCTTCCGGCCGCTCGACCACGACTTCGTGGTCGTCTACCTCGTGCTGCACAAGGAGTCGATTCTCGCGGACACCGTCCGCGACACCTACGACTGTCCGCGCCCCTCCGAAGCCTGATTCTCGGCGAGTCGCACGAGGTCCGCGAGCGTCTCGTTGACCGGCGTCTCCACGCCGTGCGTCGCGCCGTGCCGGACGAGCGCACCGTTCAACGCCTCGATTTCCGTGCGCCGCCCGCGCTCGACGTCCTGCCGCATCGAGGACGGGTTCGTCGCAGTGCGTTCGGCGACCTCGCGCGTGCGCTCGACGACGTCCCCCGGCACGGCGATTCCCTCGGCGCGCGCGACCGCGACACCTTCCTCGACGGCGCGCCGGAGCACGCGCTCGCCGCTCTCGGACTCGACGAGCGCGCCGTTCGGTACGCGCGCGAGCGCCGTCGCGGCGTTGATGCCTGCGTTCACGAGCACCTTCGTCCACACCGCCGCCTCGGGGTCGTCGGTCACGCTCGTCTCGATGCCCGCTTCGGTCAAGCAGTCCGCAACGGCCTCGATGCGGGCGTCGTTCTCCGCGAAGTACCGGCCGATGGTGGTGCCGCCGCGGCCCGCATGCCGGACGTGCCCGGGGGCTTCGAGGACCGCGCCGTGTGTTGTCGTCCCCGCGAGCACGCGCTCTCGGGGGACGTGGTCGGCGATTACTTCGGCGTTCCCGAGACCGTTCTGGAGGGTTAGCACGTCGGCTTCGTCGAGGTGTGGCGCGACGTCGGCGAGCGCATCGCCGGTGTCGTAACTCTTCACGCAGACGACGAGCAGGTCGGCGTCCGCGGCGGCCGCGTGTTTCGTGGCCACGTCCAGCGGAATCTGTTCTTCCCGGCCGTCCGGATGCGTGAACCGGAGGCCGTGCTCCCGGACGCGACGGACGTGGTCGCCGTCCCGACCGAGCAGTGTCACGTCCGCGGTCGCCGTGGCGAGCGCTCCCGCGAGCAGCGACCCGAGCGACCCCGCACCGAGGACGACCACGCGCATGGCCGGCGGTACGACCGGTGCCGGTAAAGCCTCCCGGGGTTCGGTGGGACTTAGGGGGCGGGCGTCCGCGAGCGACTATGGGACTCCGGGACGCCGCCCCGCCGCTGGCCGCCGCCGGCCTCTGGGGCGGCATGTACGTCGTGAGCAAGTGGGGGTTCGCGTCCGTGCCGCCCGTGACGCTGGCGTTCCTCCGAATCGCGGTCGGTGGCGTCGCGCTCTACATCGCGCTCCGCGTGTTCGGAAGGGAGGCATCGTTCTCCGCGCGTGACCGTCGGGGCTTCCTCCGACTGGGCGCGTGGGTGGCGCTCACGCTCGCGACGCAGTTCGTCGGCACCGACCGCACCACCGCCAGCCAGGGGTCGCTGTTGACGATGCTGACGCCCGTGTTCACGCTGCTGCTCGGCGTCACGATGCTCGACGAACGATTGACGTGGCGCTCCACCGGAGGGATGGCACTCGCGGGCGTCGGCACCGCGCTCGTCGTCGCGGGCCAGTACGGGCTCTCCATCGGCGGCGGCAGCGCGGTCGGCGTCGCGGTGCTGTTCGTCGCGAGCGCGGCGTGGGCCGCCTACACCGTTGACGGCGCGCGCCTCGTCCGAAAGCACGGCGCGCTCGTCGCGGCGACGTACAGTTCCCTCGCCGCAGTGCCGATGCTCGGTGTGCTCGCCGCCGTCGAACTCGCGATGACAGGCGCCACGAGTCCCCTCACGCCGGGCGTCGTCGGCGCCGTCGCGTACCTCGGGCTCGCGAGCACCGCGGCCGCGTGGTTCCTCTGGTACCGCGGCGTCGAACGCACCACGGCGACCGTGGTCGCCGCGTGCTTCTTCGCGCAGCCGCTGGTCGGCGGCGTGCTCGGCGCGCTCCTGCTCGGCGAGACGCTCGGCCCCGGGTTCGCCGTCGGCGGCGTCGTGATGGGCGTCGGCGTCGCGCTCGTCAGCACCGCGCGCACGGGGTAGCCGCGCGACAATCCTTTTGTACGCCGCCCGCTTCTCCCGGAGACATGGACCGGGACCGCGGCCAACTGTTGCTCGTCGCGGGGCTCGGACTCGCGCTCGCGTTCGTGGTGCTCGCGTTGGTGTTGAACGCGGTCGTGTTCACGGAGAACCTCGCGACCCGGAACCACGGTGAGACGGACGACGTGGTCGGCTACGAGCGCGCTACTGAGGCCGGGGTCGGCGGGTTGCTCGTGCAGACGAACACGTACGACGACGGCGACTACGCGAGCCTCCGAGGCGCGCTGGAGGCAGGCGTCGGAACGTGGGACGCGAACGCGTCGCTGCTGACCGCGAGCAGCGGCACTATCACGGCAGCCTCCGTCAGGAGCGCCGAGAACGGGACGCGCATCGCACAGTCCGACTGGCGGAACTTCTCGAACGCCAGCGGCGCCGGCGACTGGACGGCGGCCGTGGACGTGAACGAGACGCGGCGCTTCGAAGCAGTCGTGACACCGTCGAGCGGCAGCTCCGTGGCGTTCACGTTCTCGGACGGAACGGCGTCGTGGCGCGTCGAGGTCATCGACGAGAGTTCCGAGACGAACGTCAGCGCGTTCCGGAACGGCTCACTGGTCGCGACGGAGACCGAGCCCGCCGACACCGTCGCAGTCGACGTCACCGAGGGCACGGTCAACGGGACGCGGGTCGCGAACTGGACGTTCGCCGAGAACGTCAGCGCACCCTACAACGTTAGCGTCGAGAACGGCGGGAACGCGGACGGAATCTACGGGTTCGTCGCGGATGTGCCGAACGCCGGGGACGACGTTCCCAGCGGCACGTACGCGGACCGCGGCAGCGGGTCGCCGACGGCGGTCCCAGCGCTCTACAGCGCAACCGTGGCCGTCACCGTGCAGGACGCGCGCGTGACCTACGAGACGAACGTCACCGTCGCGCCCGAGGAGTCGCCGGCGACGCCACCGTGGGCGAGTCCAGCGGCGTAGTCTAATTCTTTACTCGTAATCGAGTGGCAATATGTCGTGTCGTCCCGGGTTTTGAAAACCCCGCGCGACGACCTGTGTGGTATGGATTTGCACAGCAGGAGCGTCCGCGATGACGTCCGCGAACTCGGCGCCACGCTCGGCGACGCGATGCGCGCCCACGAGTCGCCGGCGGCCTACGACGCCGTCGAAGCCGCCCGTACGGCTGCTATCGACTACCGACGCGGCGACAGCGACGACCGCACCGCGCTCCGGGAGGTCGTCGCCGACGCCGACGTCGACGGCTACGAGGACCTCTCGCGGGCGTTCGCGGGCTACTTCGAGCTCGTGAACCTCGCGGAGGAGCGCGAGCGCGTGCGTGAACTCCGCCGCAGCGAGGCCGAAGGCACCCTCGCGGACAGCGTTCGCGGAGCTGTGGACGTGCTCGCCGACGCGGGCGCGAGTGCCGACGAGGTCGCAAGCATCCTCGACGATGTCCACGTCGTCCCGACGTTCACCGCGCACCCGACGGAGGCGCGGCGGAAGACCGTCAAAGCCCACCTCAAGCGCATCCGCGAACTGCTCGAAGAACTCGACGAGCGACGGCTCACGCCCCGCGAGCGCGAGCGGACGTGGCGGCGCGTCGAGGCGAACGTCGAGTCGCTGTGGACGACGCGGCGCGTGCGCGAGCGCCAGCCGACGCCGTTCGACGAGGCGCGCGACGTGCAGTTCTACCTCGCGAACGCCGTCTACGACGTCGTGCCGGAGGTGTACGCGGACCTCGACGACGCGCTCGCCGAGCGCTACGACGACCCGCCCGAGATTCCGGAAGTGCTGGCGTTCCGGTCATGGGCGGGCTCGGACCGCGACGGCAACCCCTACGTCACCGTCGAGACCACTGAACGCGTGCTCGACCGGCAGCGCCGGCTCGTCACTGAGCGCTACCTCGACGACCTCGACGACCTGCTCGGCGCGCTCTCGATGGACGGCACGCGCGTGGACAGCGGAGCGGCGGCGGCCCTCCTCGACGAAGCCAGCGAGGAGGTGCCACGAGTGGTCGACCGGGTCGCCGAGCGCTACCCCGACGAGCTGTTCCGGCAGGTCGTCGCCGTCGTGCGGGAGCGCGTCGACCGCGTGACCGACGTGCAGCCGGGCGGCTACGCGGACGCCGAGAGCCTGCTCGACGACGTGCGCGCGCTCGAAGCCGGCCTGCGGGAGGCCGGGCTCGGGAAGGTCGCCGACGAGCACGTCGCGCCGTTCGTGCGGCGCGTGGAGACGTTCGGCTTCCACCTCGCGGCCCTGGACCTCCGCGACCACCGCGAGAAGCACACGCACGCGGTCGGCGAGGCGCTCGACCGCGAGGGTCTCGACTACGCGGGGATGAGCGAGGACGAGCGCGTGGAGTTCCTCACGGAGGCGGTTCTCCAGGACGACCCCGTGGTCGACCTCGAGGACACCGAGGGCGTGGACGACGAGACGGAGCGCGTGCTCGGGCGCTTCGACGCGCTCGCGGACTGGCACCGCGAGTACGGCGCCGACGCCATCGACGCGTACTGCATCAGCATGACCGAGGAACCGAGTCACGTGCTGGAGGTCGTCTTCCTCGCGGACCAGGCGGGCGTGCTCTCGCTGCCCGACCACGCCGGCCTCGACGTGGTGCCACTCCTGGAGACGCGGTCGGCGCTGTCGAACGCCCGCGACATCCTCGGGACGCTGTTCGAAAACGAGGCGTACGGCGCGCTCGTCGGGGCTCGCGACAGCACCCAGGAGATTATGCTGGGGTACTCCGACTCCAACAAGGAGAACGGCTTCCTCGCGGCGAACTGGCAGCTGGACCGCGCGCAGCGTCGACTCGCCGCCATCTGCGACGACCACGACGTCGACGTGCGCTTCTTCCACGGCCGTGGCGGCTCCATCTCGCGGGGCGGCGGCCCGATGAACGAGGCGCTGCTCGCGCTCCCCAAGGAGACGGTGACGGGCGACGTGAAGTTCACCCAGCAGGGCGAGTCCATCGCGGAGACGTACGGCAACCCCCGCATCGCGGAGCGCGAACTCGAACAGATGCTGAACGCCCAAGTGCGAGCGCGCCACGCCGCCATCGCCGAGGACGACCCGGACATCCCCGACGAGTGGGTCGCGGCGATGGAAGAGATGGCCGAGGCGGCGCGCGAGGCGTACCGCGACCTCCTGGACTCGGAAGGGTTCGTCTCGTACTTCGAGGCGATAACGCCCATCGACGTCGTCGAGGACCTCAACCTCGGGTCGCGGCCCGCCTCCCGGACGGGCGAGCGCGCCGTCGAAGACCTCCGGGCGATTCCGTGGGTGTTCTCGTGGACGCAGACGCGGTGTGTCATCCCCGGCTGGTACGGCCTCGGCGCGGGCCTCGCGGCGTGTAGTGATGATGACCTCCTCGAAGAGATGTACGAAGAGTGGCCGTTCTTCCGGACGACGCTGGACAACGCGGCGCTCGCGCTCGCGCGCAGCGAACCCGAAATCACCCACGAGTACGCCGCGCTCGCGCCCGACGACCTCCGCGAGCGCTTCCAGCCACGCATCGACGGCGAGTACGAGCGGGCGTGCGACGAACTGTTGGCGGTGACGGGCCGCGACGACCTCGTGGACCGCGCGTGGCTCCGCGAGAGCCTCGACCGCCGCAACCCCTACGTCGACCCGCTGAACTTCCTGCAAGTAGAACTGCTCGACCGCGAACAGCGCAGCGAGACCGCCGAGCGCGCGCTCCGACTCTCCGTGATGGGCGTCGCCGCGGGCATGCAGAACACGGGCTGACCCAGAACCGGTCGCCGACTTCCGTGGCCTTAACCGCGTCACGCGACTTCCGTAGTTTAAATGCCGCCAGCGATACGCACCGACGACCTCGTCAAGGAGTACGGGGACGTCCGCGCACTAGACGGCCTCTCGCTGTCCGTTCCCGAGGGCTCGTTTTTCGGGTTGCTCGGGCCGAACGGCGCGGGGAAGACGACGTTCATCAACACGCTCGTCGGGCTCGCCCGCAAGACCAGTGGCACCGCCGAAGTGTTCGGCCACGACGTCGAGGACGACTACCGGGAAGCCCGGGACGCCATCGGGCTCGCGCCCCAGGAGTTCAACGTCGACCGCTTCTTCCCGATTCGCGAAGTGCTGATGCACAAGGCCGGCTACCATGGCATCGCCGACGAGGAGGCTGCCGAGCGTGCGGCCGAGGCGCTGGAGACAGTCGGCCTCGGCGGGAAGGCAGAGACGCGCTTCGACTGGCTCTCCGGCGGGATGAAGCGCCGGTTCATGCTCGCGCGAGCGATGGTCACCGACCCCGACCTCCTCATCCTCGACGAACCCACCGCGGGCGTCGACGTCGAACTCCGCCACGACCTCTGGGAAGTCATCAGCGGGCTCAACGACGACGGCACCACCATCCTCCTCACCACCCACTACATCGAGGAGGCCGAGCGCCTCTGCGACGAGGTCGCCATCATCGACTCCGGGCAGAAAGTGACGGTCGCGACCCCGGACGACCTCACCGAGCGCGGCACCGACGAGGTGACGCTCACGCTCGACGCCGCGCCCGCGGCGACGCCGACCATCGACGACGACCGCGTCGATAGGGTCGCCGTCGACGGGAGCACCCTGACGCTGCGCGCGAGCAGCGGCAGCGAAGTCGTCCCGGTCGCCGTCCGCCAACTGGAGGCCGCCGGGCATCGGGTCGTGGTCGGCGACGTCGCGCGCCTGCCGAAAAATTTCAGACGCGGAATCAAAAACGTACCGGTACGCGTGCACCCGATTTAGTGCAACGGCACAGCCATGATCAGGGCGGCGCGCGGTCAGACGCGAGC
>CAXREU010000127.1:0-25715 GCA_964229715.1 Halobacterium sp. | reverse complement strand
CCGCAAGTGGAACGAGCGCTTCCGCACGCGCACCTCCAAGGAGCGCAACCTCAAGCAAGCGCTCGGCGACATCGAGCGGATGGCCTCCGCGCTCGGCCTCCCCAAGAACGTTCGTGAAACGGCGTCGGTCATCTACCGCCGCGCGCTCGACGACGACCTCCTCCCGGGCCGCAGCATCGAAGGTGTCGCCACGAGCGCGCTGTACGCCGCCGCGCGGCAGGCGGGCGCCCCGCGCAGCCTCGACGAAGTGGCCAACGTCAGCCGCGTTGAGCGCGACGAAATCGCGCGCACGTACCGCTACGTCGCCCGCGAGCTCGGCCTCGAAGTCGCGCCTACCGACCCCGCCAGCTCCGTCCCGCGGTTCTGTTCGGACCTCGGCCTCTCCGAGGCGGTCGAGCGCCGCGCACGCGACCTCCTGGAGAGCGCCAAAGAGGAAGGGCTCTACTCCGGAAAATCCCCTGTAGGGCTCGCGGCCGCCGCGGTGTACGCCGCCAGCCTCCTCGTCGACGAGCGCATCACGCAGAGCCAGGTCAGCGACGTCGCGAACGTCAGCGAGGTCACCATCCGGAACCGCTACCACGAGATTCTGGAAGCCGGCGGCGAGGCGAACGTCGAAGCCTGACGACCCCGGAGCGTAACCCCTATCTGCCGCGTCGCGAACCTCCGCTATGGAGACGACGCGTCACTTCACTGCCACCGTCTACGTCGTCAACGACGGCGCCACCGCGCTCCACGAGCACGACCGCCTCGGCCTCACGATTCCGCCCGGCGGCCACGTGGACCGCGACGAACTCCCGCACGAAGCGGGCAAACGCGAAGTCGAGGAGGAGACCGGCCTGGAGCCGACGCTGCTCGGCGAGGCCCCGGACGTGCCCGCGCCCGACGGCTTCGCGCTGCCGTCGCCGCGCTACCAGCTGTGTTACGACATCAACGTCCACGAGGACGGCACGGTCGGCCACCAGCACATCGACCACGTCTACTTCGCGACCGTCCCCTCCCGGAACATCGACCCCGCGGACGGCGAAGCGGGCGTCGACGCGTGGACGTGGTACGACCCCGCGGACCTCCGCGAGAGCGACCTCGACGCCGATACCGTCCAAATCGCGCTGGAGGCGATCGACGCGGCCAGCGACGAATAATCAGTCCAGCCGGCTTTCGATGTACTTCGTGACGTGGTCGTCCATCCGGCGCTTGAACCCCGCCTGCCGCGCGAGACGGTCGACTTCACGGGCGACGAGGCTGCCGTACTGGACGGCCTTCTTCTCGCGGTCACAGACCGCGTCCGGGAGCCGCTCGCGCGCCGCTTCCCGCAGCGCGCGCTTGCGCACGTCTCCCGACACCAGCCACTCCTCGGGGAGTTCGAGCGCCGCGCGCACGACATCGTCGTGGAGTAGCGGCGTAACTGGCTCCACACCAGCCGCCCGAACCGCGCGAACGTCGCGCTCCAGTTGCTCGGGCAGCGTCTCCAGAACTTCGCGGCGCGCACCCCGAATCGTCTCCGCGTCCGTCCGCGGGTCGTCGGGCGCGGCCGCAACCTTCGCGTAGCCGCCGAACAGCTCGTCCGCGCCCTGTCCGAGCGCGAGCCGCGAGAAGCCGTCGTTGGCGGCGCGCTCGGCGACGAGGTAGAGGGGCAGCGCAATCTGGACTGCCATCGCGTTCGTGCGCCCGATTGCGCGCGCCGTCTCCGGAATCGCGGCCTCGATGTCGTCCAGAGTCACTTCGTGCACGTGAAGGTCGTCGCTGCGGCCCATCGCGGCCGCCGACTCCCGGGCGGCTTCGATATCCGCGCAGCCTTCGTAGCCGACGACGTACAGCGGCGCGTCGAGGCCGCCGGCGCCGAGCGCGGAGTCCACACCACCGGAGAACGCGACTGCGAGGTCGTCACTCGGGATGTCGAGCGCGCCGTCGAGCGCGTCTCGGACGCTCCCGACGGGGTCGTTGCGACTAACTGGTGGGTCCGGCAGACGCCACGCGCGCCGCGTCTCGCCGTCCCTGCGGACGTTGCCGGCGGGCAACAGCGTCGGGTCGTCGAGGTCGCTGGGGTCGTGGCTCCACGCGTCGCCGTCGAAGTAACAGCGGTCGCGCCCGAGCACGTCCCGGACGAGTTGGCTGTCCGGAAGTTGGCCGGCGAAGCCGTACGTGCCGGGGAGCGGGTCGCTGTCGGCGAGCGATTCACGGACGGTCGCCGCGAGGGCGTCGTCCATCTCTCAGAAGAACTCCGCGAGGCGATTCTTCACGCGGCGCTTCGCGCCGCCCGCCGCCTGCCGGAAGCTGATGTGCCACGGCGTGCGCTTGCCCTCGACGCTCGTCTTGCCGTCCCGGATGGCGTCGAGGATGCTGTCCAGCGAGCGGTCGTCGGCGCCGACGCGCGTCACCGCCTGCCCCACCATCTCCGCGATGTGGGCGTCGCTGCCCGCGGTCATCGGGAGGTTGTGAGTGCGCGCGAACCGCTCGGCCGTCCGGTTCGCGCGGCCCGTGAGCAGCCGCGAGTTGTACACCTCGATGGCGTCCGCGGACGCCAGCGTCGCCGTCGAGATGTTCGGCGCGACACCGCTGCGCGAGGACTGGAACGGGTGGGGGACGATGGCGATGCCGCCGCGGTCGCGAATCGCGTCGAGCGTGTCCACGAACGGTTCGCCCGACGGCACCGGCTCCTCGACGCCGATGGCGAGCACGTGGCCGTCGGCGCTGGTCACTTCCATCCCCGGAATACCGACGAGGCCGTACTCCTCGGCGAGGTCGGCGGCCCGCAGGCTCGCCTCGATTTCGTCGTGGTCGGTGACAGCGAGCGCGTCGAGCCCCACCGCCTGCGCCTGCTCTAAGAGCATCTCGACGGGGTCGCGGCCGTCATAGGAGAGCTCGGAGTGCGTGTGGAGTTCGACGGAAAGCACGATTGGAGGTTACGTCGGGGTGGGCAAAAGCGCCCCGGTCCGGAAACGCCGGGCGGGAGCGAGCACCAGGACTGTTCACGTCCGTGCACATGGAAACGACTAAACGCTCGCGGAAGGACCACGAAGGTGAATGCCACTCGCCGAATCGGACCGACGCCTCGTCGAAGCGGAACTGGGACGGGACCCGACGCGGGCGGAGGCCGCGCTGTTCGAGAACCTCTGGAGCGAGCACTGCGCGTACCGCTCCTCGCGCCCGCTGTTGTCCGCGTTCACCACTGACAGTGACGACGTCGTCGTCGGGCCGGGCGACGACGCCGCCGTGGTGTCGGTCCCCGGCACGGACCAGTTGGTGACGTTCGGCGTCGAGAGCCACAACCACCCCTCCTACGTCGACCCCGACGACGGCGCGGCGACGGGCGTCGGCGGCATCGTCCGCGACACGCTCTCGATGGGCGCGTACCCTATCGCGCTCGCGGACAGTCTCTACTTCGGCGGCTTCTCTCGGGACCACTCCCGCTACCTCCTCGACGGCGTCGTCGAGGGCATCAGCGACTACGGGAACGCCATCGGCGTCCCCACGGTCACGGGGAGCACGCAGTTCCACGACGGCTACGAGGGGAACCCGCTCGTGAACGTCGCGTGCGTCGGCCTCGTTACCGAGGACCGACTCGTCACCGCCGCCGCGAAAGAGCCCGGGAACAAGCTCGTGCTCGTCGGGAACGCGACCGGCCGCGACGGCCTCGGTGGCGCGAGTTTCGCCAGCGAGGACCTCGCGGAGGACGCCGAGACGGAGGACCGGCCCGCGGTCCAGGTCGGCGACCCGTACACGGAGAAGCTCCTCGTGGAAGCCAACGAGGCGCTCGTCGACGAGGACCTCCTGCAGGCCGCCCGCGACCTCGGCGCGGCTGGACTGGGCGGCGCGTCCTCGGAACTGGTCGCGTTAGGCGGCCTCGGCGCGCGCATCGACCTGAACGAGGTCCACCAGCGCGAGCCGAACATGAACGCGCTCGAAATCCTGCTCGCCGAGTCCCAGGAGCGCATGTGCTACGAGGTCCGCCCCGAGGACGTCGAGCGCGTGCAGGAAATCGCGGCGCGCTTCGACCTCGGCTGCTCGGTCATCGGCGAAGTCACCGACGGGAACTACGTCTGCGAGTTCGACGGCGAGGCGCAAGGCGCCTCGGAAGACGCGAGCGGCGACAGCCGCGAGCCAGAGACGGTCGTGGATGCGCCCGCGGAGTTCCTCGCGGACGGCGCGCCGATGAACGACCTCGAACGCGAGGAGCCCAGCGAGCCCGAGACGGACCTGCCGGACGTCGACGTCGAGGAAGCGTTCGACGCGGTGTTGTCGAGTCCGAACACGGCGAGCAAGCGCTGGGTGTACCGCCAGTACGACCACGAGGTCGGCAACCGGACGCTCCGGCGGCCCGGCGAGGACGCGGCCGCGCTGACGCTCCCCGAAGCCGACGAAGAGACGGCGCTTGCATTCGCCGCGGGCGCGAACCCGAACTGGACGGACGCCTCGCCGTACCGGGGCGCGTACGCGACGGCCGTGGAGAACGCGACGAATCTCGCAGCCGTCGGCGCGGAGCCGCTGGCTGCGGTGGACTGCCTGAACGGCGGGAACCCCGAGAAGCCCGACGTTTACGGCGGGTTCGCGGCGGCGGTCGACGGCCTCGCGGACGGCTGCCGCGCGGTCGACGCGCCGGTCGTCGGCGGGAACGTCAGCCTCTACAACGACTCGAACGCCGGCCCCGTGCCGCCGACGCCAACGCTCGCGATGCTCGGCGTCCGGCAGGGCTACGACGCGCCCGGGATGGCAGTCGCGGGCGAGGGCGACCTCGTGCTCGTCGGCGGACACGACGAGACGCTCGGCGGGAGCGAGTACCTCGCGCAGTTCGACGGCAGCGCCCCGTTCCCCGATGTGGACGACAGCGGCGTCGACGCAGTCCGAGCGGCCGCGACGCACGACGCGACGCTCGCCGTGCACGACGTCAGCGACGGTGGCCTCGCGGTCACGCTCGCCGAGATGGTCGGCGAGGACGCGGGAATCGAGGTAGCCGTTTCGAGCGTCGGCGCGCTGTTCTCCGAGGCGCCGGGTCGGGCGGTCGTGGAGACGACCGACGCCGACGCGCTCCGCGACGCGGTGGACGCGCCCGTCGTCGACCTCGGCGAGGCGACTGACGAGGGCGCGCGATCCCTCGCCGTGGCTGGCGAGTCTGTCGCCTACGACGTCGAGGCAATTGTGGACGCGCGGCGCGTCCTCGAGCGCGAACTCGACTAGAAGAACGCCGGGAAGAGGTACGCCACCGCGACGCCGACGAGCAGTACGAGGAAGCCGATGCCGACCTGGCTCGTGGTGAACTCCTGCATCGGTGACGTGACACGGCCCGAGTCGTCGTGAGCGTGGTCGTCTGTCATGCGCGGCGATTGGACGGGGGCCTACTTGGCAGTACCGAACCAGCGCAGTCAGTTGCCGGCGTGGCGGACGATGTGGACATCGTAGCGGTCGTCCGCGGAGACGTTCTGGCCGATGGACGTGATGCCGCCGACCATCCGGCCGGCGTTGTCGCTGCCGATGAACACCACGGTCGCGCCGTGTTCGACGGCGAGTTCGCGGACCTCGCGACTCACGCGGCCACGGGGCGCGTACTTGTCCACGACCCGGTAGTCGAACTCGACGTCCGGGTCGACGTCGGTCACGCGCTCGGTGAGATTCTGTGCGACCCGTTCGACGCTGAACGTCTCGTCGCCGCTCAGCCAGCCGCGCTCGCGCGCCATCCCGGAGTCGCGTGGAATCACCGTGATGGCGACAACTGACTCGTCGGTCGCTCCCGCGAACGCGACCGCGCGGCCGAGGGCCGCCCGCGAGAGCGGCGAGTCGTCGAACGCGACGACGTACGTCATGTCGTATCCCTCACGTTCGGTCGTTGGATGCCGGAGACGAAACCACTATCGGCGGTTCCCTCGAACTGGAAAGCATGCTGACCAAGCGCGTCATCCCGTGCGTCGACGTCGACTTAGACGACGACGGGAACGCCGCCGTCTACACGGGCGTGAACTTCGAGGACCTCGAGTACACGGGCGACCCCGTGGAGATGGCGAAACGGTACAACGAAGCGGGCGCCGACGAGTTCGTCTTCCTCGACATCACCGCGAGCGCGGAGGGCCGCGCGACGATGCTGGAGACCGTCGAGCGCGTCGCCGACGAGGTGTTCATCCCGCTGACCGTCGGCGGCGGCATCCGCGACAAAGCCGACATCAAGGAGACGCTGCGCGCGGGCGCCGACAAGGTCTCCATCAACACGGGCGCGCTCGAACGCCCCGAGCTCATCACGGAGGGCGCGAAGGCGTTCGGCAACCAGTGCATCGTCATCAGCGTGGACGCGCGGCGGCGCTACGACGAGGAGGGCGAGCACTACGAGCAGGTCGACGGGGAGTCCTGCTGGTTCGAGGCGACCGTGAAGGGCGGTCGCGAGGGGACCGGTCGGGACGTCGTCGAGTGGGCGAAGGAAGCAGAGGAGCGCGGTGCGGGCGAACTGTTCGTGAACTCCATCGACGCCGACGGCACGAAAGACGGCTACGACCTGCCGCTGACGGGCGCGGTTTGTGACACCGTCTCGACACCGGTCATCGCGTCCTCGGGATGTGGGTCCCCGCAGGACATGGTCGATGCCTTCGACGCGGGCGCCGACGCCGCGCTCGCGGCATCGATTTTCCACTACGGCGAGTACACCATCGAGGAGACCAAACAGTACCTCGACGACCACGGCGTCCCGGTCCGGCTGTAGCGGCGACGGGCACGCTGCGATATTCCTGACTGGACACTGCGAATGATTTATCACCGAAGTCCGATATAGTGATAGTATGTCTCACTCTGGTGCACCCGGGTCGGGGGACCCGGGGACTGCCCAGTGTTCCGCCGACGGACCGCTGGACCCGGGGCGTTCGGCCGTGGAAGCCGTCGAATGCGATTCCGCGCGGTTCGTGAACCTCGCGCACGCATCCGGGGGGATTCAACCGACGTATCTCGTGTTGACCGACAGCGACGGCGACGCCACGCAGTTGTCACTCACGGACGTGCTGTCGATGCCCGAGATACAGAACGCGGTCGCGTACTTCGGCGCGGACACCGACAGCGTCCGCGTGCGCACGCAGCCCGGTCGTCGTGTCGCCCTCGAAGAACACGTCGCCGCGCTCGCCGAGCGCAACTCGGCGTCCGCCTTCGAATTCGGCGGGCGGACGTTCGAACTGTCGGTCGTCGTCGGTTAAGCCGCCGCTTCGAACGCGTCCGCGAAGTCCCGGAGCTCGTCGCCCATTCGTTCTGCCGCCGACTGCAGCGCGTCGAGGGGGTCGGTTCCCTCCTCGGTCTTGATGGTGAGCACCGGTTCGGTCTGGCCGCCGGACTGCTCGGGGTTCATGTCGTACGAGGCCGCGGCGACGCCCTCGGTCTCGATGAGCGAGCCCTTCAGCCCGTTCATGAAGGTGTGGTCCTCCCCGGCAATCTCGATAGTGAGTTCCGCGTCTCCCTTCTCGATAACCCGCAGGTCCATGCGTGTGGGTTCGCTCGTGGCGCGTTTCAACGTTTCGAACCGTCGACTCGCGGGCGGACGGTTTATGCGGCCGGGGCCAGCCACGTAGTGGTATGAACGTCTCGCCGGTGGTCGTCGTCGCTGCGACGACGCTCGCGCTCCTCGCGGTGACTGTCGCGGTGCCGCGGTTCCGTCGGTTCTCCTCGCTCGCGCGCGCCGCCCCCGTCGCCGTGCTCGTCGGCATCGCCGCCGCGACGGCGCTGGAAACGGTCGACGTCTGGACCGCCGCCGCGTACACGGCCGTCGTCACGTTCGTCGCGACGGGCGTCGGCGTGCTCTCCGTCGGCGAAGGCCGTGCCGCCCTGCGCCGCATCCGCAGCCGGCTCCTGTTCGGGATTCCGTGGGGCACGCTCTTGGTCGTCGTCGCTGTCGCCGCGTTCTACCTGATCGTCCAGTTCGGCGCGGCGGGCGCGCCGCTGGTCGTGCCGTTCGTCTCGTGGTCGTACTTCTACCCGCTGGGAACGGTCACATCGGCGTTCGCACACGCCAGCCTCGGCCACGTCACGGGCAACCTCGTCGCGACGGTCGCGCTCGCGCCGCTGGCGGAGTACGCGTTCTCGCACTACCCGACCGAGCGCGGCGACGCCTCGTTCGGCTCGTGGCGCACCAACCCCTACGTCCGCGCGTTCATCATCTTCCCCGCGGCCGTCTTCGGCGTCGGCCTGCTGACCGGCGTGTTCTCGTGGGGCGCGACCATCGGCTTCTCCGGCGTCGTGTACGCGTTCGCCGGGTTCGCGCTCGTGCGCTTCCCCCTAGCGACCGTGCTCGCCGTGTCGGTCCGCGAGGTGCTGTCGCTGCTGTGGACGGTCATCCACGACCCGATTACGTACGCCTCCGCGTCGCCGTCGTTCTCGACGCCGTGGTGGGCTGGCATCTCCGTGCAGGGCCACCTCTTCGGCTTCCTCGTCGGCGCGGTGCTCGCCGCCGCGCTCGTCGTCCGCCGCGAGAACCGGCCCTCCGCCGCCCGCATCTGGTTCGGCGCGGTCGTGCTCGCGGCGTCGATGTCGCTGTGGGCGGTGTGGTGGTACGGCGCCGCCGACGAGTACGTGCTCTTCCGCGCGCTCGGCGTGCTGCTCGTCGCCGCGCTCGCCGTCCTCCTGACCGCGGCCGTGCGCGCCGACACGAGCACGCTGTTCGGCGACGTCTCCACGCGGAAGGCCGCCTTCGTCGTGTTGCTGTTGCCCGTCGTGACGATGTCGATGGTCGCCGTGCCGGTGAACCTCACCACCGTCGCGGACGCCAACCTCCCCGGCGACCCGGTGGAGGTCCGCGGCTACGAGGTGACCTACGCCGAGGACGTCACCAACGAACGCGTCTCCGGCGTGGACGTCCCGTACTTCTCGCAGGCGACGAACGTCTCCGCGAGCGGCGTCATCGTCGCCAACCCCGAACGCGACATCTGGACGCAGGAGGTGAGTACGAGCCGCCTCGCGTTCTACGGCGACCAGGCCGTCACGGTCGGCGGCGTCGACTGGAAGGAGTCCATCGGCGTCCACCGCCGCGGCTGGATACCCGCGGGCGCCAGCCCCGTCTACAACGTCTACGTCACGCCGCCCGAGGGCCAGACGCGCCACGTCTACAGCTCCGAGAACGCCACTGCCGACCCCGTCGTCGCCGGACGACAGGTGCGCGTCACGTCGTCGAGCGGCGGCTTCGACCTCGATGTCCTGCGCGAGGAACGAGTCGTCGACTCGGCGGGGATTCCGCAGCAGAACGAGACCACTGACGCGGGCGGACTGACGTTCGTGCGCAACGGCAGCCGGGTGCTCGCCGAGCACGAGAACACGACAATTAGCATAGCGAGCCGCGAAACCTACGAGTAGTCACCACTCGATGCGGAAGACTTCGACGTCGAGGCGCTCGCGCTCGCTGGTGTGGAACTCGAACTGGCGCGCGACGTCGAGCTCCGCGGCGAACGCGTGCGTGACCTCGCCGCTCTCGTCGGCGGCGCACGACTCCACGAACGACCTGCTGCCGGCGTTGTGAATCGAGTAGGAGACGTCGGCGATTTCGGCGGCCACAGCGAGGAACGCGCGGTCGGCGTGCTCACTGCCGCGCTGTGCGCCGAACGGCGGGTTCATCACGACAGTGTCCACGCTCGCAAGCGGCGGCCGTGTGGCGTCGCCGAGCAGCCAGTCGACGCCGACTGCGGGGTCGACGCGCGATTCGTTTTCGCGCGCGACGGCGAGCGCGGCCGGGTCGCGTTCGACCGCGAGGACGCGCTCGGGCTCGCGGGTGGCGGCGCCGAGCGCGAGTATTCCCGTGCCAGTGCCGAGGTCGGCGACCGTGCGACCGGCGAGGTCGCCGTGGAGGTCCGCGAGGTGGAGGAGGTGGGCGGCGAGGTCGGCGGGCGTCGGGTACTGTTCGAGCGCGGCGCTGGGGTCGCGGAACCCTTCGACCGCCGAGAGGCGCTGTTCGAGCGCGCGCTTCATACCCGGGCCGAGGGCTCCGGGGGCGAAGAAAGCTCCGTCACGCAGGAGAGCGCGTCAGTTCAGGGAGAGACCGTCGACGTCGACGGCGAGGCCGTCGCGGCGGGCGCGCTCAGCGACCGCGGAGAGCGCGGGGCGGACTTTCTCGGGAGAGGCTGCCTCGCGGACGTCGACGGTGAGGCGGTTCGCGCCGAGGAAGGAGGCGTTCTCGACGAGTTCGCGGAGGCGGTCGGCCTCGCGCTGCGTGGCCAGCGAGCAGTCCTCGTCGAAGGCGGCGTCGACGGCGACCTCCGCGGGGACATAGCCATTATCGGCGAGGTTGGCGGCGAGTGCGCGGAGGTCCTCGCGGGACGCGTTCGCGATGGTGTCTGCGTCGACGGTCACGGGGGTGGAGTCGGTGGGGCGACAGCCCTCAATGGCGCTGGTTCGGCGTGACGTGCTCATGCTACTCACACATACATGGGGGAAATACAAAAAGGTTTGCTAATGCATAGTAGTAATTCCATGGCGCGCGCAGACCCCGTCGTTATTTGCTGAGACGGGCCGATGTGAGTCCATGGACGGCGGGACGAGTGCCACGGCCGGGGCGATTCACGTCCTCCACGTGGACGACGACGAGGCGTTCGGCGACCTCGCCAGTACGTATTTGGAGCGCGTCGAACCCCGTCTCGACGTCACCGCGGTGACCACCACGACGGACGCCCTCACCCACCTAGCCGAACACGACGTCGACTGCGTCGTCTCCGACTACGACATGCCGGACGTGAACGGCATCGAGTTCCTCGAAACCGTCCGCGAGGACTACCCCGAGTTACCGTTCGTGCTGTTCACGGGGATGGGCAGCGAGGAGGTCGCCAGCGACGCCATCTCGGCGGGCGTCACCGACTACCTCCAGAAGGAGGCGGGCACCGACCAGTACACCATGCTCGCGAACCGCGTGCAGAACGCCGTCGAGAAGCGCCGCTCCGAGCGCGCGCTCGACGAGCGCAACCGCCGCCTCGAGACGCTCATCAGCAACCTCCCCGGGATGGTGTACCGCTGCCGGAACGACCCCGACTGGCCGATGGAGTTCGTCGGCGGCGAGTGCGAACAGCTCACGGGCTACGCCGCGGCCGCGCTCGAAGCCGGCGACGTCGTCTGGGGCGAGGAAATCATCCACGCTGACGACCGCGAGTCGATGTGGACTGCCGTGCAGGACGCGCTCGACGACCGCGAGCCCTTCGAGGTCACGTACCGCATCCGGACGCGGGACGGCAACCAGAAGCACGTCTGGGAGCGCGGCCGCGGCATCTACGACGCCGACGGCGACCTGCGCGGCATCGAGGGGTTCATCACGGACATCACCCAGCAGCGCGAGCGCCAGTACCGCCTCGAACGCGACTCCGAGCGCCTCGAAGCCCTCTTCGAGAACTCCCCGGACATGGTGAACATCCACGACGC
The DNA here is from genome assembly GCA_964229715.1 of Halobacterium sp. Lineage (GTDB taxonomy): Archaea > Halobacteriota > Halobacteria > Halobacteriales > Halobacteriaceae > Halobacterium. The sequence goes on along the minus strand of CAXREU010000127.1, from coordinate 14,366 downwards.
CGACGGCGTCATCGTCGACGCCAACGAGCGCATCTGCGAGGAGCTCGGCTACACCGCCGACGACCTCGTCGGGAAGACCGTCTGGGACGTCGACACCACGACTGACCGCGAGTCGGTGATGGCGATGGAAGCTGGGATGGAGCGCGGCAACCTGCGCCGCTTCGAGGCCGAGTTCGAGCGGGCGGACGGCTCGACGTTCCCCGTCGAAGTCCACCTCGCGCAACTGGTGGTTGACGGCGACCGCCAGTTCCTCGCTATCAGTCGCGACGTCAGCGAGCGCGAGGAACGCGAAGCCGAGCTCCGGCGGCTGAAACGCCAGTACGAGTCGGTCTTCGAGAACGCTCAGGACGGCCTGATTCTCCTCGACGTCGCCGACGACGGCGACGACGTCGAGTTCGTCTACCGCCAGCTCAACCCCGCACACGAGGCGATGAGCGGCCTGGACGCGGACGAGCTCACGGGCCAGACCGAGGCCGAGGCGTTCGACGCGGCGTTGCGTGGTCAGACCGCGTCGTACCACCGCCAGTGCTACGAGCGCCGCGAGCCCATCGAATTCGAAGAGGTGTTCGAATTCCCCGCGGGCGACGTCGTCGTCTCCGGGACCGTCTCGCCGGTCGTCGTCGACGACGAGGTGACCCATCTCGTCGTCGTCACGCGGGACGTCACGGCGTTCAAGGAACGCGAACGCGCGCTCCGCCGCGAACGAGACAAGCTCGACGAGTTCGCGGACCTCCTCAGCCACGACCTCCGCAACCCCTTGAACGTCGCGGAGGGGAACCTCGAACTCGCGCGCGAACGATACGACAGCGACCGCCTCGCGACGGTCGCCCACGCCCACGAACGGATGCGCACGCTCATCGACGACGTCCTCGCACTCGCTCGACAGGGACGGACCGCTACCGACCGCGACGACATCCCGCTCGCCGCCGCCGCCGAGCGCGCGTGGGCGACTGTGGAGACGCAGACCGCGACGCTCATCACGGACTCAACGCGGACGGTGCGTGCCGACGAAGGCCGCCTCGGGCGACTTCTGGAGAACCTCTTCCGGAATGCCGTGGAACACGGCTCGGAGGACCCTCCCGACGGCTGCGTCACGGTCCGCGTCGGCGACCTCGACGACGGCTTCTACGTCGAGGACGACGGCCCCGGCATCCCGCCAGCGGACCGCGAGCGCGTCTTCGACTACGGCTACTCGACGAACGACCACGGGACCGGCATCGGGCTCAGCATCGTCGCGGAGCTCGTGGACGCCCACGGCTGGGCAATCGAGGTCACTGACAGCGAAACGGGTGGAACGCGTTTCGAAATCACGGGCGTCGAAACCGCGGACTAGCTCACCAGGTGCCGTGGAACGTGTCGAAGGAGAGGTCTTCGAGGGGCTTGTTGCCCACCGCAATCTCGTACTCGCCGGGGGTCACCATCGGCTTGTGGAACTGCGGGCCGTCGTCGGTCGTGATGCGCGGACAGCCCGTGTTCACGAACGCGTCCATGTCGAAGTTCCGGAGGCGGTCCGGCGTGACCTCGTCCATCGTGATGAGGTAGGCGTTGTCGTTGTTCTCCACGATTTCGTTGGCCTGGTCCCAGCGACCCTGCCCGATTTTCGTGCAGAAGATGACGCCCCACTTCTCGGCGCTCATCGCCTTGTGGACGGTGGCGTAGCGCTGCTTGAGGAACTTCTCCGTGTCCGCGACGGAGACGGAGTTGTTGACTGGGTCGGCGATGACGACCTTCTTCTCGGGGTGCTCCATCGCGAGGCCGAGCGGGTGGAACTTCCCGCCGCCGACGTACAGCACCTGGTCGGCGTCGATGTCCGCGCTCGCGTAGTTGCAGCCCAGGACTTGACCCTCGTGAGTCAGGCGGTCGTCGCCCTTCCGGGTGTGGACTTCGAAGCCGCGCTCGGTCAGCCACTCTTTCATCTCCGGGAAGAGGTTCATGTGCTGGGCGGTCGTGACGAGCCCGACATCCTCCTCGTCGAGTTCCTCGAGAGACTGCTCCATGATGGGCTCGACGTCGACGTTCGAGAACAGCGGCACGTAGATGATTTTCTCGGACTCCTTCATCGGGGAGTGACCGAAGTGGACGAAGACGTCCGTCCGCCGCATCATGTACGTGTCCAGGTCGCAGGCGCCGTAGCACGGCTGCCCCGAAATCATCACGCGCGTGTCGTCGGGGAGCAGCTTCCGGAGGTCGTCGGCGACCCCGGGCGCGCTGCGCTTCAACCCCTCGGGGAACTGCAGGCCGACCTTCTCCGCGTCGCGCTCCTCGACCGCCTCCACGATGCGGTCGAGTTCGTAGTCCCACGTTCGGTCGTGTTTCAGGGAGAGCCCGGTGTTCCGGAGGTCTCCCGCCGAACGGGTCTCTTCGTGACTCATTACAGCGGCGTACGGAGTCACGCCGTTTAACATCGGCGCTTCCCCCTCCCGACACCAGACGGACCGGAACGCCCGGAAATCCTTGTTGTGGACTCTCATGGAGGCGTGCTGATGCCACCATTGTTTTATGTCGCACTTCGTTTGAGCCCGGGTATGTCAGGCAACGGCCTGGACAACACGGGCGAGAATCGAGACACCAGACACAGCTCTGCGAGCCGCCGAGCGTTCCTCGGTGCGGCCGGGACCGCCGGTGCAAGCGCGCTCGCGGGCTGCACGGGGATGCTCGGCGATAGCGGCGGACCGCGGACGCTCCGCGTTACCGTCTGGAGCGGCAACTACGTCGACCGCTTCGAGGAAGCCATCCGCCCCATCTTCGAATCTCGGTTCGACGCCGAACTCGAGTTGGTCTCCGGGTGGAACTCGCTGCTCGCGAAGATCAAGTCTGCGCCCGCCGACGACCCGCCGTTCGACGTGACGGTCGCATGCGAACCCATCTACTACAACGGTCGGTCGCAGGGGCTTTTCGAGGAACTCCGGTACGAGGACCACATCCCCAACATCGACAACGTCATCCAGCACTACAAGGACATCCGTCCGCACTCCCACGGCGCCCCGGTCGACGGTGCGCCGCTGAGTATTCTCTACAACACGGACCTCGAGGAGCCCGTGGAGACCTGGAGTGACTTCACTGCCTCCACCGTTCAGCAATCCAACGGCGTCGGCGTCGACTCCGGGTTCTGGATCTATCCGCTGCTCGGCGCGGGGGTCGGCACGGACGCCGCGCCCGGCGCACAGGAACTCTACGAGGAACAGCACCACGACGCCCTCATGGACACCATCGAGGCGTGGCCCATCGAGGGGTGGGCGTCCTCCGGGACGGACGTCTGGCAGCAGTTCCAGAACGGCATCGTCGACGCCGCCCAGTGGTACTTCGACCAGGTCTACTACGACATGGAGGACCACCCGAACGTCGAGTTCTCGATGCCCGAGGAGAACGCCGGCTGGATGAACAACTGGGCGGTCGTCCGCGGGACGGACAAACGCCAACTCGGCGAGGAGTTCATCAACATGCTCCTCGACCCCGAGGTCCAGAGCAAGTGGGCCGAGGACCACCCGCTGTTCTTCACCACGTCGGGCATGTCCTATCCCGACGACCTCGCTCAGTACCTCCCGACCACCGCGGAGGAGGCCCAACAGTGGTCCATCCCGCAGTGGGATGAGGTCGCTTCCCACTCGGAGACGTTCTCGAACAAGTTCAAGCAGATGAAAAACCAGTAAGGCGATGGCCTCTGTAACACTCGCAGACCTGACCAAAGAGTACGGTGACCTGACTGCCGTGGACGGCCTCGACCTCGCTGTCGACGACGGGGAGCTGCTCTGTCTGCTCGGTCCGTCGGGCTGCGGGAAGTCCACGACCCTCCGGATGCTCGGCGGCCTCGAGACGCCGACGGACGGCGACGTCTACATCGGCGACGAACGCGTCACCGACGAACCGCCGTACGAGCGGGCCACCTCGATGGTGTTCCAGTCGTGGGCGCTGTTCCCGCACAAGAGCGTCCTCGAGAACGTCGCGTTCGGCCTGAAGATGGACGGCGTTGACGAGAACGAGCGCAAAGAACGCGCCCGCGATGTCCTCGACGTCGTCGAGATGGGGGAGTTTGCGGACGCCGACCCCGGAGACCTCTCCGGCGGCCAGAAGCAGCGCGTCGCGCTCGCGCGCTCGCTGGCCATCGAGCCGGACGTCCTCCTGCTCGACGAGCCGCTGTCGAACCTCGACAAGCGGCTCCGCGAGCAGATGCAGCTCGAACTCCGCAACATCCACGACGAAGTCGAGACGACGTTCGTCCACGTCACCCACGACCAGAACGAGGCGTTCACGCTCGCAGACAGCATCGCCATCATGAACGACGGTGACGTCGAGCAGGTCGGCGAGCCACGAGAAGTCTACGACGACCCGGTGAGCCTCTTCGTCGAGGAGTTCCTCGGGGACACGAACCTCGTGGACGCCCGCGTGGAAACGGATATCGACGGCGGCGTCGTCGCCGCCACCGAGTTCGCCGAGGAGATCGCGGTGCCGACGCCGGGCGGCGACGTCGCGCCCGGCGACCCGCTGACCATCTCGTTCCGTCCCGAGGAACTCGACGTCTCCCGGGTCGTAGCCGACGGCGGCCAGTCCGCCGAGCCGGCCGAGGCCGTGGACGTGACGACTTCTCTCGAAGGCACCGTCACAGACGTCCTCTATCGCGGGTCGTCGGTCCGGTTCTACGTCCAAATCGGGGAGACGAGCGTCTTCTTCGAGCAGAGCGTCGGGGACCAGACGGACTTCGAGGTCGGCGACTCCGTCGTTGTCTCGTGGGACCCCACGGACCTGCTCGTCTTCTCGGAGGGTGAACGCCTCGGGCGAGGTGGGACGTGATGGGCGCGCTGGCCGACGAGTCGATGTTCGCGTGGTTCGGCGAACGCATCAAGAGTCGAGACTCCACGTCGGTGTTCCTGCTCGCGCCGCTCGCGGCCTTCGAGCTGGTGTTCTTCGTCGTCCCCTTCCTCATCCTCGTCCGGATGAGCTTCAACAGCCAGCCCGAGACGGGGTTCTACGAGACCGGCTGGACGCTCGCCGCCTACGGCGACATCCTCGCGTCGGACCTCTACCAGCAGATGATACTATTCTCGTTCAAGCTCGGCGTCATCGCGACCGTGACGGCGGTGGTGCTCGCGCTGTTCTACGCGTACGCCGCCTACCGCGCCGACGGCTTGACGAAGTCCATCCTGCTGTTCTCGGTCATTCTCCCGCTGTTGACGACGCTAGTCGTGAAGACGTACGCGTGGCGGCCGCTACTCGCGCCGAACGGAGTGCTCAACGACTTCCTCCTCTCGGCGGGTCTCATAGGGAGTCGCATCCAGTTCGCGCCCTCGCTGTTCGGCACCGTCGTCGGACAGGTGTACATCGTGTTCCCGTACGCCGTCCTCGCCATCTACAGCGTGCTCTCGACGCTGGACTGGGACGTCGTCGAAGCCGCGCGGGACCTCGGCGCGTCCCGGCCGCGGTCGTTCGTCGAAGTCGTCCTCCCCGAAGTCCTCCCCGGAGTCGCCGTCGCGACCGTCGTCTCGTTCGCGTGGAGCGTCGGCGCGTACGCGGCCCCCTCGCAGCTCGGGACGGGCTCCCAGACCACCTTCGCCATGGAGATCGGGAACCTCATGCTCACGAACTTCAACTGGCCGCTCGGCGCGGCGTTCGCCATCCTGATGCTGGCCGCGATGCTGGCGGCGTCGCTGGCCGTGATTCGGCTGCTCACCGGGTCCCTCGGAGGTGTCCAAGATGTCTGACGTCGTCTCCCGCGAACGCGTCGAGGACGCCTTGTTCCGTGCGGGCTACTGGCTCGTGTTCGCCGTCCTCATGCTGCCCATCGCCGTCGTCTTCGTGACGTCGTTCCAGCAGTCGTCGTACCTGACGTTCCCGCCGAGCGGCTACACCTTGGAGTGGTACGCGACGTTCTTCGGTAGTGAGGAGTGGCTCGGCGCCGTCCGCGACAGCCTCCTCATCGGCGTCGGCGCGTCCCTGCTCGCGACCGTCCTCGGCGTCACGGGGTCGCTGGCAGTCCAGCGCTCGGACTCGCGGGCAGCGAAACTCCTCCCACCAATCGTCTTGCTGCCGCTGCTCGTCCCGCCGGTCGTGCTCGGGCTCACCCTGCTCATCTACTTCAACCGAATCGGGCTCACGAACAGCTACGTCAACATCGTCGTCGCACACGCGCTATGGGCGACGCCGCTCGTGTTCTTCATCATGCAGTCTGTGTTCGCGCGCTTCGACTGGAGTCTTCGCGACGCCGGCATGGACCTCGGCGCGCGTCCCGGTCGCGTCTTCTACCACGTCATCCTGCCGAACGTCCGGAGCGGCGTCGTCATCTCCACGGTCGTGGCGTTCATCGTCAGCCTCCAGGAGTTCATCATGGCGCTGTTCCTGAAGTCCTTCGAGGTCCAGACCGTGCCAGTGCTCGCGTGGACCTCCCTCCAGTCGTCGCTCACGCCGATGGTCAGCGTCGTTTCCGCGTTCCTCGTGCTTGTGTCCATCGTCGGCGTGTTGCTCTCGGCGGCCGTGATGAACCTGGAATGGCTGGCCGAACAGCTGTAGCTGCCCCCGCTTCCGGCAGCTTCAAACCGCCCGAGCGCCAACCGCGAGCCATGAGCGTCGACTCCGACTCCGCGGCCACGACCGGCACCACGAACGCCGACGACATCGCGCGCCAGCTCGGCGAAGCCATCGAGGAGTCCCCCGAGTACCAGCGCTACGAGGAGACGAAGGCCGCCGTCGAGGAAAGCGAGGAAGTCCAGGGGCGCATCAGCGAGTTCGAGGACCTCCGCCAGGAGTTCATGCTCGCGCGCCAGACCGGCGACGCCACCCAGGAGGACGCCAAGAAAGTCGAGAACGCGCAAAAGCGCCTCCACGAACACCCCGTGATGGCGGAGTACCTCGACGCGCAGGACGAGCTGGAAGCCAAATTCGAATTCCTCAACGACCTGATTTCGGAGCCGCTGGACGTCGACTTCGTCGGCGAATCCGGCGCGTGCTGTCAGGACTGACTCACTCGAAGCGAACGAGCGGTTTGATGACGCCGTCGGCCTTCGACTCCATCAGTTCGAACGCCTCGTCGACGTCCTCGAACGCGAACTCGTGGGTGGTCATCGGCGTCGGGTCCACTCGCCCCGAGTCGAGCAGTCGCAGCAACCGCCGGAGCCGTAGCCGGCCGCCCGGACACAGCCCGGTGACAATCTCCTTCTCGGCCATCCCGACGCCCCACTCCTCGCGGGGAATCGGGACGTCGTCGCCGGAGCCGTGGTAGCCCACGTTCGAGACGACGCCGCCGGGTTTGACGGCCTCGACACACGCCGACAGGGTTTCGCTCGACCCGAGCGCTTCGACCGCGGCGTCGACGCCGACGCCGTCAGTGTCGTCGAAGATTTCGGCGACCGGGTCGTGTTCCTCGAAATCGATGACGACGTCCGCGCCGTACTGGGTGGCGAGCGCACGTCGCGCCGGCACAGACTCGACGGCGTAGATGCGGCCGGCGCCCCGTAGCGCCGCCGCACGGGTTGCCATCAGGCCGACCGGCCCCTGCGCGAACACTGCGACGGTGCCGCCGACCGGCACGTTCGCGTTCTCGATGCCCATGAACCCCGTGCTCATCATGTCGGTGACGTACGCCGCGGCCTCGTCGGAGACGGATTCGGGGACGCGCGCGAGGTTCGCGTCCGGGTCGTCGACGTGCACGTACTCGGCGAACACGCCGTCTTTCTGGTTTGCGAACTGCCAGCCGCCGAGCGGCCCGTGTGACTGCGAGGGGTGGCCGTCCTGCGCGGCCGCCGACCCCCAGTCCGGGGTGATGGCACCGGCGACGACGCGGTCGCCGGCCGCGAAGTCCTCGACGAGCTCGCCGACCTCGTCGACGACGCCGACGACCTCGTGGCCGAGCGTGAGGTTCTCGCGCTCGCCGATTGCGCCGTGGACAGTGTGGACGTCGGACGTACACACGAGCGCGACAGTTGGTTCGAGGATGGCCGCCCGTGGCCCGCACTCCGGCTGGTTTTTCTCCACGAATCCGGTCTCGCCGATGCCGTTCATCGCGAACGCCTTCACGCCGACCCCTCCGACAGCCCGCTCGCTGGCGTTTCGACACTGGTCCGGAACCGACGCGTTTCGTGTGGCTGTTGTGACGGCATACTCCGACGTTCACCCGCGCCGGTGATTGTTATTCGCCGGTATTAGGAAGTAGACCGGCCTTACTCGCTCGAAGTTGAGGGCGGTCGGTCCGGGCGTGTGCCGTCGGTTAGCACCGCGGCGACGGCGGGTCCGTTTCCGCTCGCGGAACCCCGGAACGCTTAGGGGGCGACGCGAGTGACCCGCCAGTATGGTCCACTCCGACTGGGGCGACTGGCTGCCGACGGCCGTCGAGCAGTCCACGCCCGCTGGCGTCGCGGTATGGTATCTGGGTTGCAACGGCTTCGTGCTCAAGGGCGAGGACGGGACGACACTGTTCATCGACCCCTACCTCGGGACCGGTGACCCGCCGCGCACTATTCGGATGATTCCGGTGCCATTCGACCCGCGGGACGTCACCGAGGCCGACGCCGTGCTCGCCACACACGAGCACGTCGACCACGTCCACGGTCCGAGTCAGGCGCCGATTCTCGCCGAAACCGACGCGGAGTTCTACGCGCCCGACGACTCGCTGGCGGTCGCGCGCGGCGAGGAGGCGTGGGACGACAACTACGCCCTCGACACCGACCAGTACAACGAAGTCACGGAGGGCGATACGTTCGAGGTCGGCGAGTTCACGGTTCACGTCGAACCCGCTCACGACCCGGACGCCACCCACCCCGTCTCGTACGTCATCGAGCACGACGCGGGCACCATCTTCCACGGCGGCGACACCAAGCCCAGCGACGAGTTCGAGCGCCTCGGCCGGGAGTACGACATCGACCTCGGGATTCTGGCGTTCGGCGCGGTCGGCAACGTCCCCGACAAGCAGAGCCGCGAACCGAAGCGTACGCGCTGGTACAACGACGAGAATCAGGTCGTGAAGGCAGCCAGCGACCTCCGCGTCGACCGCCTACTGCCCTCCCACTGGGACATGTGGAAGGGCCTGACGGCGGACCCGAAGGCGCTGCACCACCACGTCCGGAGTTTCGCGTTCCCGCGCCGCCTCGACGTCGTGGAAATCGGCGACCGCGTGGACGTGACAGGCGACTAACGAACACTGCGAGTCGGCGGGTAATTTAAGTCCTCGTCCGCGTAGGTGGTGGTATGTACGACCAACCCGCGGGTGGTTCCGATGAGTGACGAGACGGTCGTCGAGACCGACGGCGTCACCGTCAGCAAGTTCTTCAACGCCGAGGACTTCCCCGTCCCGGCGGTCGCCTTCGACGTCGACTCCGACCGAGACGAGGCGGTCACGCTCCGCATCGTCGACGAGATTCCCGACGAGTTCGGCATCGACCAAATCGGGTTCCACCCCGAGTACGGCAGCGAGCACTGGACGGCCAGCGGCGACGGCGTCGTCCGCTTCGAGCGCGAAATCGAACCCGGCGAATCCTTCACCACGGTGTACGGCGTGCGCATGGAGGACGGCCAGGACGAGACGCCGTTCCTCTCCGCGCCGACCGTCGAACTGGAAGGCGAGGACATCGACGACGTCGTCCCGCCGGAGTCCACGTCAGTCGTCCGTGAACTCGCGGGCGGCGAGCGCGAGACGGTTCCCGGGCTCGAAGAGGAAGGTGAGGGCGAGGAGGTCGGCCTGGAAGCCGACATCGAGGGCGGCATCGAATCCCTCGAGGAGGAGGACGCCGAAATCCTCGAAGGCGACGTCGACATCGGCGGCGAGGAAGCCGACCTCGAAGCCGACGAGGAACCTCTCGAGGCCGACGAGACGTTCGAGGAGGAGCCGCCGACTGAGCCGGAGGCCGAGGGGTACGGCGCCGAACAGCCCGAGCCGCCCGCCGCCGAGGAAGACGTCGAGGAGCCTGAATCCGAGGGCTTCGGCGAGGAGGCAGCCGAAACGGAGCCGACGGAGGTCGAAGCCGGGCCCGAGTCGGTCGGGTTCGACGCCAGCGACCTCGTCGCGACGCTCGCGGAGGCCCTCCGGAACGACGAGGTCAGCGACGACGACCTCGAAACGCTACAGGACGCCTTCGGCGGCGTCCCGAACAGCACGCAGGTCGAAATCGACCACCTCCAGAGCCGCGTCTCCGAACTGGAGGCGTACACGGACGCCCTCGAGGAGTTCCTCGACGAGGAGGGCACCGCCCAACAGCTCTTCAGCAACGTCGAGGACGAGGTCTCCTCACTGTCCGCGGAGCTCGCCGACCTCTCGGACGAACTCGCGGACGTCGAGTCGAGCGTCGAGGACGCTGCCGGCGACCGCCAGCAGCTCCGCGAACGCGTCGCGGCGGTCGAGGACGACGTCGGCGCCGTCGAAGACCTCCGTGAGGACCTCGAACGCCTGCGCGGTGACGTCGACGCCATCGATGAGCGCCTCGCGGACACCGAGGACGCCGTCATGGAGGTCGACGAACTCGAAGACGACCTCGAAGAGCTCGCTGACGACCTCGAGGACGTTGAGGAGCACGTCGACGAAATCGAGGAGTGGCGCAGCCAGCTCTCCGACGTCTTCGGCGCGTAACGCCGCTGGCAGCCGTACCGGCCGGCGGAATCACAACCGTTTTCGGCGCGCGCCGGCTCTCTTCTCGTATCATGACTGCGCCGGTGCGCGTCGCCGTTCCGCGGAAGGGACGGCCGCTGGAAGCCGTACTCGACAGATTCGCCGCTCGCGCCGACGCGACCGCGGTCGCCGACGACGTGGTGTCGACGCTGCGTTACGAGAAGGCCGTCACGAAAGACGAGCAGACGGCCGAGCGCGGCGTCTACGAGCGCCTCGCCGAGTACAGCGAGCCCGCCGAGCCCCGAGAGCCGGATTTCACGCTGCTGCGGGACGCCCGCGCGGGCAAACCACGGCGCGTCGTCTTCGACTCGCTGACCCTCGATGTCGAGGGGACGCCCGTCCAACTGGTCGGGCGCGAGGAGCCGTTCCGCGCGCTCCGCACGCACGAGTTCGCGCTCGGGTTCGACAGCGCCGACCTCGTCCTGGAGGAGGTCGTCCAACTGGAGCCCGAGCCGCTCTCGACCATCGCGGACCTGAACGACCGTATCGACCCCCACGACACGGACGTGCGCGTGATTTCGGGGCTCGGCGACACCGTCTACCACACGCTGCTGGCGACGCCCGCGGCCAAGCAGTCCGTCGGCGCCGACGAACTCGACCGCGCGTTCCTCGCCGCCTACGAGGGCGAGGTCTGCATCAGCCCGCGCTACGAACGCCTCGTTCGCGCAGTACTGGGGACGGACGCCACGAAGGGCGTGGAGTTCGTCTACCCCGACGCGGGCCGCGAGGAGGAAGCCGCCATCGCGGACGTCGGTGTCGGCGTCTACCTCACGGTCACGGGCTCGACCGCTCGCGAGCACGGCCTCGAAGTCGGCGAGCGCCTGTTCCCCAGCGAGACGGTCCTGATGGAGAACCAGTCCGAAGCCGGCGGCGAGGACGTGCAGGCGGTCAAGCACGCGCTCGCCGCGAACGCCGACGAGACCGCGATTCCGCCGCAGTAGCCGTCTGCGGGCTACTCACTCCGTCTTCCGCTCGGCGAGGTAGTCGCGAGCGCGCTCCAGCCTCTCGTCTGTCAACCCGACGTAGACGCCGCCCTCCTTCCCGCCGACGAACGTGTTCTCCCCGGGCTCGATTATCTCGTTGATGTCGGGGTGTTCGACGTCGATGTGCGTGACTTCCGCGGCCTCGCCCTCCTCGTGGACGTACACTTTCGCGTCCTCCAGCTCGTACTTCGACGGATGTGGGCCGGTCATACCGTTGGCTTCGACGGCCAGCACGTAGGTCCGGTGGCCGCAAGTGCTCCCCGTTTGGTTCAACGTCTGTCGGCTCGGCGCGCACCCACAGTTATGCCGCGGCGCAGCGAATCGACGCACACGAATGCCGGCCGACGACCGCATTGTCGACCCGCGCGCGCCGCTCCGACAACTGGTCTCGATGGAGCGCGACGTGCTCGTCCTCTCAGTGGCGATGTTCGCGTTCAGCCTCGGTTTCCAGATGACCAGCCGGTACGTCCCGCGGTACATGAGTATCCTCGGCGCGGGCGCGGGTGTCATCGGCCTCTACGGCAGTCTCGGTAACCTCATCAGCGCCGTCTACCCGTACCCGGGCGGTGCAGTGTCGGACCGCCTCGGTTCGCGACGCGCGCTCACCGCGTTCGGCTTCCTCTCCGCGCTCGGGTTCCTCTTCTGGCTGCTCGCGCCCCGGCTCGGTACCGTCGCCGTCGGCTCCGTGACGGTGCCGCCGTGGGCGTGGATTTTCGTCGGCCTGTTCCTCACGCAGGCGTGGAAGTCGTTCGGCCTCGGCGCGACGTTCGCGGTGGTCAAACAGAGCGTCCCGAACGACGAACTCGCCGCCGGCTTCGCGAGCACCGAGACGGTCCGCCGCGTCGGCGTCCTCGTCGGCCCGCTGCTCGCCTCGGGGCTCATCGCGTACGCAAGCGACTTCACGCTCGGCTTCCAGTGGGTGCTCGCGGCCGCCGTCGCGTTCGCTGCCGCCGGTACCGCCGTCCAACACTTCCTCTACGACCCCGCTGCGGACTCCATCGGCAAGAACTTCGAGGGCGTCCAGCAGGTCGTCGACGACTTGCGGGCGCTCCCCGCGGAACTCCGGCCGCTGCTCGTCGCGGACGTGCTCGTGCGGTTCGCGAACGGGATGGCGTACGTCTTCTTCGTCATCGTCGTCACGGAGTTCCTGAACGGCGGCGAGGGCGTCGGCTTCACGGGCTTCGGTGTCTCGCTGAGCCCGGAGGCGTTCTTTGGCGTGCTCCTCGGCGTCGAGATGCTGGTCGCCTTGCTGTCGATGCTCCCGGTCTCCCGGCTCGCCGAGCGCGTCGGCCTCAAACCCGTCATCGCCGTCGGGTTCGCAGTGTACGCGACGTTCCCCGTCCTCCTCGTCAACGCACCCGGGAACCAGTGGGCGCTCGTCGCGCTGTTCGCGTACTCCGGGCTGCGCTTCGCCGGACTCCCCGCGCACAAGGCGATGATTGTCGGGCCCGCCGAGCAGGAGGCTGGCGGCCGCGTCACTGGGACGTACTACCTCGTGCGGAACGCTGTCAGCATCCCGAGCACCGCCATCGGCGGCGCCATCTACGCGTTCTCCCCGACGCTGTCGTTCACGCTCGCGACCGTCGTTGGCCTGCTCGGGTCGGGCTACTACGTCGCGTTCGGCCGCGAGTTCGCCGCGTACACCTAGAGCGGCAGCGTCACCGACGCCGTGTCGAGGAATGCCGTCTCGTAGCCCTCGTGGCGCGCGACCTGCGGCGGCGTCCGTACTGAGAGCGCGAGTTCGTCCCCGGATTCGACGCTCGGTACCGCGGCGCCGTAGTGGTAGCCGAGGTCCGGGCTGAGCGTGCGCGCCAGCGCGCCCTCGTAGACAATTTCGCCGTCGCGTTCGAGCGTCGCGTCCAGCGCCATCCCCGAGAGCTCGTAGCGGTTGTAGCGCGTGCGCGCCGACACCGCCAGATACGCGTCGTCCGGCCTTCCGACGCGCTCTGCGGACGCGAGGTCGGTGACGACGAGGTAGGCGTCGTCGATGGCCGCGGTGCCGCGAACTGTCCCCGGGAGGTCCTCGGGCGCTGGCGCAATCGACTTCGGGTAACTCGTCTCCCGGGGCGCGAGCGCGCCAGGCTCTCCCGCCTGCTCGATGGGCGTCGAGCCAACTCGCGCCCGCGTTTCCTCGGTGAACTCCACGGTCATCTCCGCGGTCTCCGCACTCGCGAAGCGGCCCTCGAACGCGCCCGTGGTGCGCGCCGAGATGCCGCCGATGGAGACGTTCGCGGTGTACGTGCCGTCGCCGTCGAGCCCGAAGTTCCCGCCGTAGTGGAACCCCATCGGCTGGGAGAGCATCGGATACATCACCTCCTGCGCGAGGAACTCGCCGCGCTCTAACTCGACGGAGACGCCCGCGTCCGGCAGCACAGTCCCGGTTTCGTCGTCCCAGACGACCGCCATCAGGTGAATGGAGTCCTCGCTCGTCTTCGCAGTCTTCGAGCGCTCCGTGTTCGTCAGCGTCCAGAACGTGTGCGGCACCGTGAACATGAGCGCGACCGTGTAGTCGCCGACGGTCGTCGTCCCCTGCATCGCCATCCGCTCCTCGAAGGACTGCACGTAGACGCCGTCCGGCTTCTCGCTGGTCGTCGGTGCGGGCGTCGTCGTTCGCGCGTCCGTACTCGTGTCGCCCGTGCAGCCAGCGAGGAGGGTCGAGGCGGCGAGGCCGGAGCCGAGCGCGAGGAACCGTCGGCGGCGCATACGTGCTACACGGACCGACGAACGCATAGCCGCTGTGGTCCTGCGCTCCAGAAGCGTTAACCTCGCGTCCCGGGTAGACGCCGGCATGCGTCGTG